>DAITPC010000005.1:0-3649 GCA_036833835.1 Pyrobaculum sp.
TAGGCGCTTCTCGTCAAAGAGACGGAATACTACCTTCTCCGTATCCCACTTGGCTTCATAAAGTCTGCTCAGCATCCTTGGGTTGCCCCCTGTCAGTCGCCATATTTCCTCAAACGGCGGCTTCTGGCCTGGTATCTTGTCGTACAGCTGTTGGAAGCCCTCTCTTGACATGTTCCACATCGGCGTCAGGTTAGCCCAGAGGTGTCTCCCGATTTCTCGCCTGCTCACCCCCTCGCTTGTTGCTACTAAGACGACGATGTTTTCGTATCTAGAGTCCGGGTATTCGATGAGGTTTAACAAAGCCTTTACGTATGCCGCCGCCTTGTCCAGCCCGATGGCTTGGAAGACGTCGTCGGCAATTACGGCGATCTTCGCCCTTCTGGCTTTCAACAGCTTGCGGACGAAGTCTATTGCGGCCCATATTATTCTGCCCAGCGCGTTTTCGCTAAGCGCCCTTTCGACGAATTGGGCAAACTCCCTTTCTAAGTCCGGCAACGAGAGCTCAGCTTCAAACCTCCTCTCCAACGGGTGGAGGTAAACCACCTCGTACCCCGCCTCCTTAAGCATGAAGGCGGCTTGTCTCAAAAACGCAGACTTGCCGCAGCCCTCCGGCCCGAAGATAACCACGGGGAACCTCGTCCCCCTCTCTGCGAACTCCTCCAATTGTTTAAGTGCTGTGTCTCTATCGGTGAACTCCACAGATATGCCGGGCGTCAGCTGTAGCAGAATTCTCCTCACGTCGCAGTCGACGACGCCGCTTAAATCTTTTATCGATCATCGCGGCGGGCGCCGACGTGGGACAGGCTGGTGGGGTTTAGCCAGGCGAGGCGCTGGGGCCTAGAGGGGCTCTCGCCGGTGGGTCAAGGCTGGTTTGGTGGCGTTGCTGTAAGTCGCAGAATGACATGAGGTTCGAACGGGCCCTGGGGTCCGCGGCGAGCCGTGGGTTGTGGGTTAGGTTTCTCGCGTCTAGGCTGTGCAACGCCGTCTCGCCCGGCTAAAGGCGAGGGGCGACGTGCCCCTTGGCTCTCCCCAGGCTGAGGGGGCGGCGCTTGTTTGCAAAGTCGTCTAGTCCGCGGCTACTATGGCCAGTTCGGGAGCTGTAGCCTGGCAGGTATGGTTGGGCTTTTTCCGGCCGTCTGGCTGGGGTCTGGCGGGGGTTTGGGTTTGTTTATATATGGCCGTAATTATTTTGTGGATTGTGTGGAGTTCTCTCGGTGGCTTGCTATGGCTAGACGCACGCTGGAGTCTGCGAGGCGCGACGCGGAGGGCGGCGATTTTAACTGGGCGTGTTTCAAGGCTCACCAGGCGGCTGAGTTCGCCGTCAAGGGTCTACTATACGGAGCGGGGCGGCCGGCGAGGGGGCACTCAGTGTTTAAGCTTCTAGAGTCGGCCAGGGAGTTGCTGTCTGTGCTGGAGGGGTTTTTGGAGCTTGGCAAGCTTCTCGACAAGTTCTACATCCCGACGAGGTACGTCGATGCGTGGAGCGAGGGTGCGCCGTTTGAGTACTTCACAAGAGGCGACGCAGAGACAGCGCTGGCCGCCGCCGAAAAGATTTTGGCATTTGTGGAGGAGGTATGGAGGGCATGTTTAGATTCCGGGAGGCGCTGAGGGCCAAGGCCCTGGCGCTGGCCAAGGCGGCGGCCGAGGCGCTCCCCGGCACGGTCTTCCTCGTGGGTTCTTTCGCCAGGGGGGACTTCTCGGAGGATAGCGACGTGGATCTTCTGGTGGTGGCGGAGTTTTCAGAGCCGCCTCACCGCCGCCTGCTGGACGTGGACGTCCCGCCTGGCGTGGAGGTGATCGCGTTGACTCCGCGGGAGGCGTTCCGGGCAGTGGAGAGGTGCTATCCCGTCGCCGAGGACGTGGCGCTCGGCGTCGTGCTTAAGGACGAGCTCGGGATTGCGCAGAGGCTCGTGGAATTCGCCAGACGCTGCCGATCCCCCGAAGGCGCCGAGGCCTCCCAGTCCGGCCCGCCGTCCCCTCAGGATGCAGGCGGCCCTGGGCTAGAGGCCGGTCGGGCTGCGACGTAACACGAGAGGGTCGGCCGGCGATCCGACTCTCGCCAAAGGGCGGCTTGGGGTCTAGAGGTCTTTTGTGCAACAGTCTCAAGACGTATTCCATATGGGCGTGGGGTAGGCCCAGAGGTGGTCCCGATCCCTCGTTTCGTCACGCTCTTACCCGTCGCCCAAGCCCACGATGTTTTCGTAAGGGTGGAGGGGGCGCTCCATGGGGGTTTAACCACCATAAACCCCTTTACAAACGCCGCGGCGCTGCCCTAGCCCGATGATTTGGAACACGCCTTCGGCGATCCCCCCTTGCGAGGCCAAATACGGCCAGCGCGACTCTGCTCACGTCTCGTCTCTTCTAGGGGCCGGCGGAGGGCCTCCTACACCTCCACGTGGCCTACTTCAGCGAGGGGCGTCCTATCCAACGGGCGTAGGCCGTCGAAGCCGAGCTCTCAAGATCAGAGGCGGCTTGCCAGAGAAGGGCTGTCTCGCCGCGACCCTCCGGCCGTATGTGGGGAGGGGCTTGGGTCTCTCTTGGTCTACTCCAGTGGCCGCTCGGCGGCTTGGTCTCTATCTGCGAGCTCGGCCACGACGCCGGGTCCATCACCACGCTCCTCACAGCGGTACGTGGCATCCTCTTGCATGTGCATCGGCACATGGGCTACTCGGAAATCCACCGCTTGCCGGGGGATTGACGTCCGGTGGGCGGCGGCGATGCCGGGGCCGGCGAGGAGACGCGGAGGCCGTGAAATTTTTATGCTTCTGCCAATGTCGTAGGCTAATTTGAAAAGCGAGTTTCTTCGCCTGCTTTGCGAGGATGAGGAGTTTAGGCTGGCGGCTATGGCGCTATTAGGCTATACAGACCTCAGTCAGTAGATAGGCAGGTCGTGGAGGCGGTGAACGAGCTGGTGAAAATCGCGAAGTCGCATGAAACGAGGCTCTCAAAGGTCGAGGAGAGAGCTGCCGGCGTGGAGGAGCGGCTGGATAGGCTAGGGGCCGTGGAGGAGCTGGTCGGCGCCATGAGGGCGTTTGATCGGAGGCTCACGACGCTTGGCGTGAGGTGAGGTGTGGAGTCTGAGGAGGCTTTTAGAAACGCCATGAGGGGAGTTGTGGAGGAGATTTTGGCCATGGCCGTTGTTGAGAAGTGGCGGTATTTCGATAGGGAGGGCGTGGTGTGAGGGCATCTGTCGCAGATCGACGTAGATCTGGCGGTTAAAGACGGCATCCACATACTCGTGGAGGTCAAGGCAAGCGCCTCCGGCGGAGATGTTTCGGAGTTTTCCGAATCGGCCAGCTATACGGGTGGTCACGGGCGTCAAGCCGCGGCTCGCGGTGGTGACGCCCTACACAGACGACGGGGAGTTTAGAAAGGCCAAGGAACTTGGGGTTGAGGTCTATTCAGGTGCTTGGAGCCGCCGAATGTCTAAAACACGGCGTCTGCAGCGAGGCGCCTGGGGCGTCTACTAGTCGTTAGTTACACGTCGCCGCTTCGTCGGCCTAGTATTGAGGCGCTGGCGTTTTCCGGTGACCTCTTTTGGGCTCGTGGGGTTTCTCAGAGGTGGCGGGCCTTGTCGCCACGTGGGCGTAGAAACTCCACCGGAGGGACCGCCCGTTCTGGCCGGCTAGCCGCCGGGCGTAGAGGTTTG
>DAITPC010000005.1:3749-34959 GCA_036833835.1 Pyrobaculum sp.
TTTGCGGAGGCGGCTAGGTGGTATTACCTTGTATTGTCTTTTAAGTGGTGGTGGTGTTTGTGGCGTGTCTTTGGAGTTGGAGCTTGATCTTGTGAGGGATAAGATTCGGGAGTTTATTCAGAGCAATGAGAAGGTTTCTGACGAGGTGATCAACATCATCATCCAGAGGAAGAGGTCTCTGGAGGTGGATTTTCACGACGTCCTCCTGTTTGATAAGGGGTTGGCAGACCTCTTCGTGGAGAGGCCGAAGCTGATCTTGCCGGAGGCGGATAGAGTGGTACAGGAGGTGGTGGAGGAGAAGGATCCCGAGACTGCGCGGGCGCTTCGGCGGTTTCACTTCCGGGTGCGGGGGTCGCCTCTGGTGGTTCCGCTTAGGAAGCTTAGGTCTGAGTACATCGGCAGGCTTATTAGGATTGAGGGGATCGTCACGAGGCAGACCCCGCCTAAGCATTTTCTACACAAGGCGCTTTACCGCTGCACGCAGTGCGGCTACGAGATTGAGCTTTTGCAGGAGCTGGAGCGGCATGTGGAGCCTCCCGCTAAGTGTCCGCGGTGCGGCGCTTCGAAGAGCTTCACGTTGGTGACGGAGCTGAGCCAGTATATTGACTGGCAGAAGATTATTGTGCAGGAGAGGCCTGAGGACCTGCCGCCTGGCCAGCTTCCGAGGAGTGTGGAGGTGGTTCTTCTCGACGATCTGGTGGACACCGTGAAGCCGGGCGATATAGTTTCGCTTACTGGCATCGTGGATTTGACGCTGAGCGAGCTCAGGAAGGGCAGGCCCCCCATCGTCACCTCCTACGCGCAGGGGGTGCACGTGGAGACGTCTAATAAGGAGCTTGTGGAGGAGATCACCAAGGAGGATGAGCAGAAGATCCTGGAGATATCGCGGAGGCCCGACGTGAGGGAGATCATAGTGCGGTCCATCGCCCCCTCCATCTACGGCTACGAGGAGATCAAGGAGGCTATTGCCTGTCTACTCTTCGGCGGCAACGAAATGGTGTATCCCGACGGCGTCAGGGTGAGGGGGGACATAAACATACTGCTGATAGGCGACCCGGGCACGGCGAAGTCCCAGTTGCTTAAGTTCGTGGCGAAGATAGCGCCGAGGGCCGTCTACACCACGGGCAAGGGCTCGTCTGCGGCGGGCCTCACGGCGGCTGTGGTTAGGGATAAGCTGACGGGGGAGTTCTACCTGGAGGCCGGCGCGTTGGTGCTGGCGGATAAGGGCGTCGCCGTCATAGACGAGATCGACAAGATGGACGCCAAGGACCGGGTGGCGCTTCACGAGGCCATGGAGCAGAACACTGTGTCTATCAGCAAGGCCGGCATCGTGGCGACTCTCAACGCGAGAGCCGCCGTGTTGGCCGCGGCTAACCCCGCCTTCGGCCGCTACCTGCCGAACCGCACCGTGGCCGAGAACATAGATCTGCCGGTGTCTCTGCTGAGCCGCTTTGACCTCATCTTCGTCATTAGGGACGAGCCGAGGGAGGATTTCGACTCCTCTGTGGCTGGTCACATCCTGGACCTCCACTCCGGCAAGGTGCCGGAGTCCTTCAGAGACGTGCTGAGGCCTGAGTTTCTCCGTAAGTACATAATGTACGCGAGGAGGTATGTACGGCCCGTCTTGAGCGAGGAGGCTAAGGAGAGGATTAGGAGGTTCTACCTGGAGATGCGCCGGAAGTACCAGGGGCCGGGCACGGCTATCGCCATCACGGCGCGTCAGCTGGAGGCGCTTATACGCCTCACCGTCGCCGAGGCGAAGATGAGGCTCTCCCCGATAGCCACGGGAGAAGACGCGGAGAGGGCTATCAGGCTGTATCTAGCCTTCCTCAAGTCCGTGGGAATAGATGTAGAGTCTGGCGCCATAGATATCGACGCTATAATCACGGGCGTTCCCGCGTCGAGGAGGGAGGCGTACATAAAGGTGGTGGAGCTGTTGAAGAGGCTTGAGGAGACGGAGAGGGGCCCCGTGAAGATTGAGGTTCTGAAGGCAGAGGCGGAGAAGTTGGGCATCTCCAGCGCCGAGGTGCAGAGGATTGTGGACCTCCTGGTTCGCAACGGCGAGGCCTACATGCCGCGGCCGGGCTACATAAAGCGGGTTGTCTAGATTTTTATCCTCGTCCGGAACGGCCTCTGTGGATGTAACCGAGCTTCCTCTTGACGCAAGGCTCATCGCCGTGTTGAAGGAGAGGGGGATTAGGCGGCTCTTTCCGCCTCAGGCAGAGGCCGTGAAGGCGGGCGTCTTCGACGGGAGGAGCGTGCTTCTCTGCACCGCCACGGCGTCTGGGAAGTCTCTGCTGGCCGAGGTGGCGGCGGTCAAGGCGGCTTTGGAGGGGCTGATGGCGCTGTATGCAGTGCCCCTCAAGGCGCTTGCCCACGAGAAGCTTCTCCACTTCTCCTACTACGGCAAGCTGGCGAAGGTGGGCATCTCCACTGGAGATTTCGAGTCCGAAGACAAGCGGCTTCACGAATACGACGTGGTTGTGGTGACTTACGAGAAGCTGGACAGCCTGCTGAGACATAGGCCAAGCTGGCTGGGGTCTGTCGGGCTTATCGTGGTGGACGAGATCCACTACCTGGGGGACCCCAGGAGGGGGCCCGTCCTCGAGTCTATAATAGCAAAGGTGAGACACCTGGGCCTCCGGGCCCAGTTTGTAGGGCTGAGCGCCACCGTGGGCAACGCGGCCGAGGTGGCGCAGTGGATGGGGGCTGCGCTCGTGGCGTCTAGCTGGAGGCCTGTGCCTCTGCGGGAGGGCGTGTACTTCGGCGGGAGGATCCACTTTCCCGACGGGACGTATCGCCCGGTTCGGGCAAGCGGCGACGCCGAGGTGGCTCTCGCCGTGGACGCGCTGGCCGGGGGCGGGCAGGCGCTGGTGTTTACCAACAGCAGATCCTCCACCGTGCGTCTCGCCGGGGCGATCGCCAAGGCCATCGCCGCGCATCCCGCGAGGCTGATAGACGCGGGGGAGGCGAGGAAGCTGGCGGAGGAGGTGTTGCGGGCGTCGTCTAGCAAGATCCTCGGAAGGGAGCTGGCGGAGCTGGTGGCGAGGGGCGTCGCCTTTCACAACGCCGGGCTTGAGCTGGAGGTTAGGAGACTTGTGGAGGAGGGGTTCAGACGTGGCGTGATTAAGGTGGTGGTATCCACAACTACGTTGGCTGCCGGCGTGAACCTCCCGGCGCGGCGCGTGGTCGTGGCGGATTACGAGCGCTACGACCCGGTGGTAGGGAGGGAGGAGATCCCCGTGCTTGAGTATAAGCAGATGGCGGGGCGGGCGGGGAGGCCCGGGCTCGACCCCTTCGGCGAGGCGGTGATCGTCGCCCGTAGCAGAAACGAGGTGGGGTACCTCATGGAGAGGTACATCCTGGGCCAGGTGGAGAACGTGAAGTCGCATATCCTGTCCGGCCCCAACCTGAGGGCGCATGCGCTGGGCGCCGTGGGAGGGGGATACGCCAAGTCCATAGATGAGCTGGTGGATTTCTTCTCCAACACCCTGGGCTTCCACCAGCTGAGGACCGGGCTTAAGTCCGCGCTGATCCGGTCCAAGGTGGAGGACGCCGTGAATGAGCTGGTGGAGTGGGGCTTCTTGGAGCGAGACGGCGACTACGTATACGCCACCGAGTTGGGTAGGCAGGTGGCTAGGCTGTATCTAGACCCGGAAACCGCCGCCAGGTACATAGCGCTCATCAAGTCGCTTAGGCGGGGCACGACAGCGGCGTATCTCTACACAGTGCTGACCGCGCCTGATTTCCCCAGGGTTAGGCGGGGCAAGGTGGATAGACACCTCGCCGAGGAGATCCTATCTGCCCTCGACGTGGAGGAGGACGAGGAGTTTGAAGACGTGGTTAGGACCGTGGCGATGCTGAAGGCGTGGATAGAGGAGGTGGATGAGGACGAGATATTTGAGAGGTTTGAGGTAGCGCCGGGCGATCTGCGGGTTTACGTGGATCTCTTCGAGTGGCTGGGTAATGCGGTGGCGAAGCTGGCGGGGATTGTGGGACGCGAGGAGCACAGGAGGGGGTTCGAGGTGGTCACGGCGAGGGTTGTACACGGCGTGAAGGAGGAGCTTCTGGAGCTTGTAACGGCGCTGAGAGGCGTGGGGAGGGTCAGGGCGAGGGTTCTGTATAACTTCGGCTTCCGGACCCTTAGAGACGTGGCAAGGGCGTCGGTGCGGGAGATCGCGTCTCTGCCGGGCTTCGGTGAGAGACTCGCCGAGTCCGTGATAGAACAGGCGCGGCAGCTGGTCACCCGAGAGCAATGACGTTGTAGCGGCCGACTACCTTGAGCATGGTGGTGCGGCTCCTCAGCTCCTCCAGCGCGGGCTCCAGCGCGGGCCCCGTCTCCACCTCCACCAAGAAGAAGTAGTCCCAGGGGGATAGCTTAGTCGGTCTTGAGTATATCAGGGTCATGTTTATCCCCCTCTCCGCCAGGGGGGCCAGCGCTTTATAAAGCGCGCCAGCGACGTTGGGCACCGCGAATATCAAGGCGGCTCTGGCCCCCGCGGTGCCGCCCCTCTTCGACAGCACCGCGAACCTCGTGTAGCTCTCCCCGTCTTCTACGCCGCAGGTCTTTTCGTAGCGTTCAAGCGCCTTGGGCGACGCCAGCACCGCGCAGTCTGCGGGGCATTTCTCGAACTCCTTCACGGCCTCGGAGGTGGAGGACGTGTAGACGACCTCGGCGCTCAGGGCCGCAAGCGCCTTCTTCGCCTGGGCTGCGGCATGTGGATGCGTGTAGACGACCCGGGGGACCCCCTTCTTGGCAATGCAGAGGGTTATCCTCAGCTCGCCCATGGAGGCTATTTCGACGCCGTGTGTGGCTAGGGCGTCCACCGTCTCGCCCACGGGGCCTTCAAGGCTGTTGATAAACGGCGCTACTCCGTAGTCGGCCGCGCCCCGGTCCACCGCTTTAAACACATCTGTGATGGTCCTGTGGGGGACGTGGGCTCCGTGGGGGAACATGGCCACGGCGGCTTCCCACGTGAAGGAGTGTTCGGGGCCTAGGTATGCCACGGCGGGTTTGTGCAGGCGGGAAACCTCTGAGGCGATCACCGGCGCGAGAACGCCGTCGATGAGCGGCGGCGCGTTGTACTTGACCCTCTCTCTTAAGAGCGCGTAGAGCTGTTTCTCCAGTTCGTAAACCCCTGCATTAATAAACGGGATAGTCCCGGTATATATGTGTTGCTCGTCCACAAGAACTCGTCTGACTGGGTGTCTGAGACCTTAAGGGAGTTGGGCGCTGAGGTTGTGGAGGGGGCTGGGGGCTGGGACGCCGTACGTCTCATCCACAGCGAGATTTTTGTAAAGACCGTGTCCAAACGTGAAGCTGACGTGTTGAGGGCAGTCGCCGTGGCCGACGCCGCCTTGTCCAGGGGACGGGCCGTGTTTTATGTGGGAGGCACCTCCATGGCCGGTCTGCACACGCCAAGAGGCGGACAGGTGTTCAACGCGGCAGTTTACATAGCCAGGAAGGTCGGCGCCTCCGTCTTGTCTATAGATAGGCACTTCCCGGTGGGCACATGGGAGCTTCATCTGAAACACAATTTCCTGCTGTATGTAATATACGGCGGGGCCGAGGGGCCCTCCTACAGACACGTGGCGGGGCGGGGATACGGAGCCGTTCCTTTCCCTCTGCCTCCCGGCGCGGGGGACCGTAGTTTTGAACGAGTCTTGTCTTTTATAGACCGCGTGTCTGAGGCGCCTCTTGTCGTCCAGCTCGGGTTTGATATACACAGAGACGACCCCACGGGGTACTTCTTCGCCTCTGAGCGTTTCTACTACCTCCTCGGCAGGGCGCTGGCGAGGCGGGAGTTTTACGTCTCTCTGGAGTGCCCCTCCAGCTCTGGCGTTTTCAGGAGGGCTCTGGCCAGCCTCCTCGCGGGGATCTCTGGCGGGGAGCCGCCGGCTGTGGAGCCTTACAGAGAGAGCGAGGCGGTGCAGAGGGAGGTGGAGCTTCTGCTTAGGCGGGCTAGGCGGTTACTCTAAACTCCTTATAGTCGCCTCGGTACTCGTCCTCTCTTACTGAGATCTCCCGTATTTTTATGGCAGGCGACGCCATAGGTATGAACTTCACGAGCCGCTCCACGGACTCGTCGGGTCCCTCCAAGACGGCGTAAAGCGTGTTGTCCACAAGCCGAGCCTCGCCATAGACCCCGTGTTTAGACGCTTCGCTCTTTAAGATCCTCAGGAGGGGAACGCCGGGGAGGTCGATGTCGCCTTTTACCGTCAGATATACGCGTTTCATGGGCATAGGACCCGTTTATGGTATTTAAGCATCAGGTCGTCTCTTCCGTCGTCACACATCCCTCCATCGATCCCGTCATCACCAACAATAGACTTTTATTCACGGTATAAAACCTTACCGTGGAGGACGTAAATAGAAAAATCGAGGGGGCAGTCCGGGCGTTGGCGACGGAGGTTTTGACTAAGTTCGAGAAGAAGAAAAAGATAGACAACGTACAGGAGCTAATAATCCTGGCCACGTATCTCAACATGAAGAAGATCGACGACCTCAGAGAGGAGATAGACGGCATCATACGCGGCTTCCAGCGGCTGGACGCGTTGCTCGACGTGGTCAAGGATCTCAAGGCCGCCTTGGAGAGGCTGGAGAAGAGCCGGTCAGACGAGGCCACGGCGCTTCTGAGGGAGGTAAACGCCAAGCTTGACCAAGTGCTTGAGAGGCTGGGGGTGTTTTCCGTCGAGGAGACTTAGGCGGATCGGCCATCACCCGTTCAGTCCGGGTTCAACACAGCACCTCTCAGCTAGATCCGCCGCTTTCAACAAGGTCACAGATTTAAAACCTTCCCTCCTCTCTCCCGTGGCGGAGGTTTTCAAGAAGTGCACCTCCTACGGCGACTTGGTGGCCGGCTCGCCGCATGAGAGGGAGTTCCTCCAGTGGCTCCTCGCCTTCCTCGACACGCCTTCGATATGGTTCCACCTTTCTCCCGTGGAGGTTCTCCACTGGGAAGACGCAGGTACTAGGCTTGAGGTGGAGGGCGTGACGCTCCCCGGCTTGGCCTTGCCCTATTCGCAGACCGCGTCTGTGGAGGGGAGGCTTGTGCCGGTGGATGAAGACGTGGAGGGCAACATAGCAGTTGCGGAGTTCCCCCCTGACGTAGACGACGCCAAGTATGTTGTCATTGACGCGGCGCGCCGCGGCGCCGACGCTGTGGTGTTCACAGGCAAACCGCCCCGCCGGATCGTAGTCGCTGGGGAGCACGGCTATAAATTCGACGCAGCGCCGACGCCGGTACCTGTCGCCAGCTTCGAAGACGTCGGCACATACATGGGGAGGCGGGCGAGGCTTGAGGTAAACACCAGATCCCGAGTTACTTACAGCTACAGCCTCGTGGCGTTTAACAGTTTTGAGAATACTCCTATGATATCGGCACATTGGGACCACTGGCTCGTTGGCGCCACGGACAACTGCGCAGGCGTGGAGACCGCCGTCCTTGCGTTTAGCGAGCTTGTGGCCGACGACGTCCCGGTGGCCCTCGGCTTGTTTACCGCCGAGGAGGGCGTGGCGCCGCACATACCCTCCTTCTACTGGGCGTGGGGATCTCTTAATTACTTAAAGCGGTGGAGACCCACCTTTCTGGTTAACATAGACGTGGTCGGCGTGGGGACCCCAAGGATATACGCCGCGCCTTATCTACATGAGGCATTAAAGGGCTTGGGCCCGGTGGAGGCCCCCGAGGCGTATTTCGACAGCGTACACTACGAGAGGTGGGGTCTCCCCTCCGTCACCATTTCCTCGCTTAAAGACACTTGGGGCTTCTACCACAGCCCTCTTGACGCCCAGATAGAAGTTGCCAACGTGCTTTACGCCGCCGAGTTGGCCAAGCGGATTGTCAAGGCGAAGCCGCCAGCGCCCTCCGTGAGGCTGGAGGACTACGGCCTTCCGCCTGTCGACGACCCCTACCTGGCTTGGTCTCTTGTGTATAACTACCTGGTCGTCTTCGCGGACTTTAAACATTCAGATATCGTGTATACCGACGTGTTTAGGTTTTTGAGGAGGGGGAAAGACTACCGGAGGATAGACCTTCTCGGCGGCCCCACGCTGTGTGTGGGCAAATGCGGGGAGGCTCTTGAGGCCTACCGCGAGCTGTCTCTACTTAGGCTCTAGCCTCATATGTTCCAGCGCGCGTCTGATGTAGGTCGAGGATAGTATGTGCCCATAGCCGTCTCTCACGGTGGAAATAATTATCAGCTCCATGGGTCTGAGACCTCTCTTAGCTCTCTCGTCGTTTATCTCGAGGGCGCGTGGGGCGGTTTCTATGCTGGCCACAAGAGCCTCGAGCCGGGGGTCCGTCACGGCTGGCCCATAGGGGTCGTTGATCTCGGCGTAGACGACGTCTTTATCCGGCGCTATTAGGCTCAGCAAGTTTCTTATGTTGGCTAGCCTCGCCGAGAATGGCCTTACTTTGTACTGCTTATAGGTGGAAGCGAACGCGTCGCTGGTCAGCCCAATGAGGATTCTGTCACCTATTAGAGTAGCCGTGGCTAGAAGCTTCACGTGACCTGAGTGTAGTGTGTCGAAGGTGCCGCCCAGCACCACGGTCCGGAACTTCAGCTTCACGTGTGTGGGTATTTTCGTATTTAAAAACCTCCAGTAGTTCGTGGATTCACTTAGGAGACTTCTTCTTGAGAACCCGGCGGTGCTTGAGATGCGGTACCGGGAGAGGGAGGCGGTGTGTGAGCCCTCTTCGCCGCCTTTTGCAGTGCGGCTCGACGGGGTGGGTTTCGGCAAGAGGCTTAGGGATTTTGAGGCGCCCCGGAGCAAGTTGGCGCACACGGCACTTGTGGAGACGGCGCGGAAGCTCGCGATGCAATACGGGGCTGAGTTTGTCCATGTGGTAAGCGACGAGGTGAATCTGCTGTTTCTAGAATCTGCGCCATATGGCGGGAGGACGTTTAAGATCATCAGCGTCTTGGCTGCACACGCATCAGCCGAGCTCACGGCGAAGCTAGGACGCCCCCTCTACTTTGACGGGAGGGTGGTGAAGCTACGCGATGTGTGCGACGCCGCGAGGTACGTGTTGTTTAGGGCCAGGGTGGGTCTGAACAACTACGTGGTCCAGCTCGCCAGAGCCGCCGGGTTTGTACGCGAGTACACCCCCCGTATTGAGGAGCTGCTCACAAAGGTGGAGGTTAAGGATTTTGAGCTTGCCTGGGGCACCTTTATGGATAAACGCGGCGGCTATAGGACAAACAGCGATGTATGCGCCGCGCTGTCTGGGCTTTGCGACATCTGCTAGCTGTACTTCTCCTCAAGGTACCTGACGAGGTACTGCGCGTTGTAGGTCTCCCCGAAGCTTCTGGAGAGCAACTCCTTCGGCGGATAGACGCTACCCCATCTGTGGATTTTCTCCCTCAGGTACTCCTTAATCGCCGCCAGGTTGCCCTCGGCGACTAGCTCGCGGATTTTCCCGTGCTTGTAATAGATCATTGCCGCAACCACGTTGCCGAGCGTGTAGGTGGGGAAGTATCCTATGGAGCCGTGGGCCCAGTGTATGTCCTGGAGGACTCCCTCGGCGTCGTTACTGGGCCTAACGCCGAGGAGGCGATCCATCTCGTTGTTCCACAGCTCCGGCAGTTGCGAGGTTTTTACCTCGCCAGTAATCATGAGACGCTCCAGCCTGTACCGGAGCAATATGTGGAGGTTGTAGGTCACCTCATCCGCCTCGGTTCTGATGAGGCTGGGCCTAACCACGTTGAAGTAGTAGAAGAGGTCGTCGTCTGTGTGCTTAGCCAAGAAGTCAAGGCGCTTGCGTAGAATTGGCGATATCTTTGCCACGAACTCGCGGCTTCTGCCCACGATGTTTTCCATGAAGCGGCTCTGGCTCTCGTGGATGCCTAGGGAGACCCCGGTGCCGACGGGCGTCATGGCGAGGGACTCATCTATATTTAGCTCGTAGAGGGCGTGGCCGTATTCGTGCAACGCTGAGAAGAGCGGCTCTCTGAAGTCAACGCCTCTGTACCGCACGGTTATCCTCACGTCGAAGGGCGTAGTGATCCCGATGGTGAACGGGTGCGGAGACACGTCTACCCTAAACCTAGCCTTGGGGTAGCCGACGAGTTCCAAAACCTCCATAATCGCCGCCTCCATCTTCGCCTTGTCGTAGGACACATCTTCCAGCGGGTGCTTCTTGGGCCAGCCCCGCGCCTCTAGCTTGTAAAGAAGCGACTTGATCCCCGGCTCCAGCACCGAGAAGATAGCCTCCACATCTCTAGACGTAAGCCCCTCCTCGTAGAGGTCCAACAGAGCGTCGTAGGGATGCTCCTCGTAGCCCAGCTTCTCGGCCACCACTCTGGTCAGCTCCACTATCTTGTCTAGATAGGGCGCGAAGAGGTCGAACCTCGCCTTCTCCTTGGCTCCTCGCCACGCCACGAAAGCCTCGGAGGTAACTTTTGCGAGCTCCTTCACCACCTCGGGGGGCACCCTCTGGTAGAACTTTAAGTCCCTCTTCAACACCCTTACGATTCCCCTCTCCACCTCTGTGAGGTCCTTCTCCTCCTCCGCCTTCTCTATAAGCTTTACAAACTTTTCGTCAAGCATGAACCGCTGGATAAGCTGCGCGATCTCCGCCCTAGCCACGGCGCGGCCTCTAATCCCCTCCTCCGGCATATACGTCTCGGAGTCCCAGCCCATTACCGCCTGTGCATGGCTGAGTGCCCAGATAACTCTGTAGTGTTCCAGTATCTGTTTTATGACCTCTGACTTGATCATAGGTGTAAGAAAAAGCGTCTATATAAAGTAATGTTTAGTCTGTAGGAATAAGCTCGACGTATCTCCTAGCCCGCATGTTGTTGAGCTCCAGCAGAAGCTCGCGGACGGTGACATCCGGCTTCTCGGCCAAGATCTTCCGCGCAAGGCCGGTCTTCTCGGGACAGTAGACGGATACTATATCCTCGACCTCCTCTTCGGGGATTACGTCTGGTAGCTGTACTGTTATGTGTATGAAGAGGTTGCCCAGCGGCGGTATCCTCTCCACGATCTTCTCGTAGACCTCGGGCAACATGGTGACTAGGAATGAGGCGTTGGGGAGGTTCATGTTTCTAATCCTGTGCAGTATATACGCCGCCTCAAAGAACTTGGGATCCTCTGCGGAGGGCAGGAACTCGTCTAGCACAATCACCGTCCGCGTGCCGGCCAGCTCAAGGGCCTTCCTCAGAGTCCACGCGGGGTCCCCCCTCGCGAGTGATAGGAGGCCCTCGTAACCGAACTTCTTGTATACTTCCACTACCCGGTTCTTGACGTCTCTGCCGCCGTGTCTCGCCAACAGCCTCCACACGACTATTGCGACGACGTTTGCCATGTTTCTCTCCCCCACCTCGGTGAGGTCAACATAGATACAGTTTGTCCTGCGGCACACCTCGTAGGCCACATGCGTCTTGCCCATGCCTGCTCTACCGAGCAGAACGGCCATGGGGAACGCGGAGGTGAGCTTAACCAAGGAATCCGCCGCCCTAAGCCAACTCTTGCCGCCTAGTTTAAAGCCATCGCCAGCCACAGGCCACTTAGGAATGTTGCAACTCACGGAGTATCTACGCCACGGCTAATTAACTTGGAGCAGATACTAGTAGTATATTACCTCGGCAACATCCCGCCTCTCCACCCTCTTTATAAAGCCGTACTTCTTGGGACCTATCTGGATCTTGACGTCGCCGCCCTCCAGCAGGACGTAAGCCCCCCGCTTTGTCTGGAGGAGCTCGCCCAACCTCTTCACAAACTCGTCTTCGCCTATGCCGAGCTCCTGCACCACGGCGTTTTTCACCTCCACAAGCTTCGCATAGCCGCTCGTCCCGGCGAGGCGGTCCACCGCCTTGTTGAGCACCTCCTCAAACCGCTCCGCCGTGACCTCCTGAGCTCTCTCAGGCCTCCTTTGGGCCCCCGCATACAGCCTCGAAAGGACAAAGTAGAAGAAATTTTCCATATCTATGACGTAGCGGAACCCGGGCCCTACCTTGACAACCTCGGCCTTAAGCGCCGTTAACAACTCGTCGGGGTTGACCCCCAGCCTCTCTGCAAATTTGTCGAAGTCAGACTTCCGCAGAGAGAACTTCACCTCATCCACGCGTATACAGCGTCAGAGATATATAAGGCCAGGACTTAGTAAACGTGCCGAAGGATTTCGTAGACCTCGTAGACCAGGCCTTAAGGCTCAGGCTTAACGAGTTCATTGCCCCCGTGGTGTGGCGCGCCGGAGGGAGCCTCTTTGAGCTCGTGGTTGCCGTGGTTTTAAGCCAAAACACCTCGGACAAAAACGCCTTTAAGGCGTTTGAACACTTGAAGAGAGGGCTCGGCAAGATAACGCCGGAAGCCCTCCGCACACTTTCAGAGGAGGAGCTCGCCGAGTTGATCAGACCAGCCGGCATGCACAGACAGAGGTCGCGTTACCTCAAGGCTCTTGCGGAGACTTTCGCAACCCACGAGATAACGCCGGAGAAGCTGATAAACATGGGGGCCGAGGAGGCCAGGAGGCTTCTGCTGAGCCTGCCCGGCGTCGGGAAGAAGACGGCAGACGTGGTGCTTGTGAACCTGGGCCTCCCGGCGTTTCCCGTGGACACCCACATAACCCGCATCGCCCGCCGCTGGGGTATTGGCAAAAGCTACGACGAGATAAGCCGGTGGTTTATGGAGAGGTTGCCGCCGGAGCGGTACCTAGAATTCCACCTGAAACTTATCCAGTTCGGCCGCGACGTATGCACGGCCAGGAGCCCTAAATGCGGCAGGTGCCCCATCGGCCCGAGATGCCCTTCGTATAAGGGCTAGTCAGCCGGCAGGTCACCGGTCATCAAATCGCCGCCTGCATTGGTTCGTCACCTATATATTTCCGAAGCTACGGATTAATATGCCTAAGGCCGTCATCATGCTCTCCGACAACGACCTCGCCCGCGCCTACCACGCCCTTGTGATTGCCCTATCTGCAAAGGCCCTGGGCTACGACGTCTATCTCTTCGCGACGGGGCTCGGCGCGTACGTCTTCAGCAAGAAGCCGAAGACGAGGCTCGTCGGGCTACCCTTCTTGGCGTCTATCTACATAAGATGGAAGCTGAGGGGGCTCGGAGCCAGAAGGCTGGAAGATCTCGCCAAGGAGTGCCTATCCGCCGGCGTCAAGGTCTACGTAGACGAGCCCGTCACAAAAATGCTGAGGCTGGAGCCTTTGCCAGACGTGGGGGTAGCGGGGTCGCTTACGTTTCTCGCCCTTGCAAAAGACGCGGAGCTTGTGTTGACTTTCTAATCACGATCTCGACGTGGCTGGGGCCTTCCTTGACCTCAACCACCTCAAGCCCTATATATCTGGCCGAGTTTTTCACGTCGGGTACTACATACCGCCAGCGGCTCACTATTTTAGCCTCCTCGCCGGGGCCCAGCTCAGCCGCAACCTTAGCCAACACGGTGGCCAGCTCTGGACAGGGCCCCCTGATCTCGTAGGTTTTCATGTAAGCTCAAGCGCCTTATCTGCGTGTTCATCTGCGGATTTCAGCCCCCTTAATATGTGGATTATTTTGCCGTTGTTGAGCACGTAGGTTACCCGCTCGGCGGTGCCCGTCGGCCTCAGGATCCCTAGCTGAGCGGCGAGTTTCCCCTCCCTGTCGCTCAGAAGCTTGAACCGCACTTTGTGCTTCTCGGCGAATTTCCTCAACGTCTCAACGCCGTCTGTAGATACGCCGAAGACCTCGTAGCCCTTCTCGCGGAATCTGGGATAGAGCTCGTCGAAACGTATAGTCTCCCTGGTACATCCCTGTGTAAATGCCTTTGGGAAGAAATAGACGACTGCCTTCGGCACACGAGCCGGCGACACTTTCTCCCCTGTGTGCGCCTCAAGTTCCACCTCTGGAAACTCCATGGAGAGGTCGAGTTGTGTATAAATAAGCGTTGCGGATTAGCTGTGCTCTGGTTGCTTCCCGTCGGCGTGTTAGCCATATCGAGCGCCGCCATACTCATCAGGCTAACCCCGGCGGACCCCATCGCCATCACCTTCTGGAGACTGGCGTTTGCCACGTTTATAGTCCTCGCCGCAGGCGCCGTTAGGAGGCTGGAGTTCCCGCGGGGGCGCGACCTCGCGTTTTCTCTGCTTTCCGGCGTCTTCCTCGCGGTTCACTTCCTAAGCTGGATACCCTCCCTCTTTTTGACCACGGTGGCCGCCAGCACCACTCTCGTGAACATACACCCCATCGTCATGTTGTTTCTCTCCAAGGCCCTGGGCGAGAGGATAAACAAAACCACGGCGGCCGGCGTCCTTGCCGCAACCGCGGGCGCGCTCCTCATCACCTTCTCCCCCGGAGGGCTTCTGGGCAACCTGCTCGCCATAGTCGGCGCGTTTTCGTTTGCAGGCTACCTCGCCGTAGGGCGCGTGGTGCGGTCCTCCGTGGGGACCTTGGGCTATGTGGCGGTGGCTTATGGAGCGGCGACGCTTATCTCCCTCGTCGTGGGGCTTGCGCTCCGCATAAACCTCGTTAATTACGACCCCTACACCTTTTTCATGTTTCTCCTGATAGCCTCTATACCCATGATGATGGGCCACACCGTGTTTAACTACCTGCTGGGGAGGTACCGCGCGGTGACTATCGCCGCCAGCACCCTCGGGGAGCCGGTGGGCGCCACGTTGTTAGCCATGCTCATTTTGGGAGAGGTTCCCATGGGGACGGTCACGTTAGGCGCGCAGGACGTCGCGTTGCCCTTGCAAGCCGTCGGCGTTGCGGTCACGCTTCTGGGACTTTTTGTGGTTATAAGGGAAGAGATAAAAGCCTCTAGGTAGCTCATCACATGCACAAAGGCGTTGCCTGGATAATCTCCGTGGGAAACGAGCTCTTAATAGGCCGCGTGGTAAACACAAACGCGGCCTGGCTGGCCTCCAAGCTTACCTACCTGGGGTATTCGGTCAGGAGGATAGTAGTGGCGCCAGACCAGGAGGACGACATAGCCGAGGTCTTCAGAGAGGCGCTGAGGAGGGCCGAGGTAGTTATCTCAACGGGAGGCCTTGGGCCCACTCCCGACGACATGACGAACCTGGCGTTTTGCAAGGCACTGGGCGTCCAGCCGGTGGTTAACCAAGAGGCGTTGAAGATGGTGAGGGAGAAATACGAGGCGAGGGGCTACCCCTTGACACCTGAGCGGGAGAAGATGGCCATGATGCCGCCGGGCGCCAAGCCGCTTCCCAACCCGGCGGGCACCGCGCCGGGCATACTCTACGAGCAGGAGGGGAGGGTTGTGGTGTTGCTACCCGGCGTCCCCCGCGAAATGGAAGCGATATTTGAAGGCTACGTTGAGCCTATGCTCAAGTCTAGGGGGCCGCCTGTATACTTCGCAGAGCAGGTGCTGGTGGTCAGAGGGGTGCCGGAGGCAGATATCGCCCCGGTGATACGCGAAGTCATGAAGATGGACCCCAGGCTATACGTCAAGTCCCACCCCAAGGGCTTTGAGGTGGACTCACCGCTGTTATATATCCACGTCTACGCAAGCGCCGAAGATAGGCAGAGGGCGGAGGCGCTTGTCGAGACCGCCGTGAGACAGCTGAAACAGCTTCTCATCGCCAAATTCGGCAGCCGGGCGGACATCTCTAGAAGTCAAGAACCCCGATGAGGCGGAGGTATGTGTGCCCCAGCGAGGGCCTCCCGCCGATGTAAACCGCCTTGTCTCTCGTCTCCACGTCGACCCAGCCGGCGTATACCTCGCCCCAGGGGCCGAGCCTCCTCCCCACCACGTCTTCTATGTGGTTCCTGATCTCCCAGTAGGTCCTCGTCTCGCGCAACGCGGTTTGATCCACCTCCACACGCGTCGGCAGTATGAACCTCAAGGTCCAGATCCTAGTGGCGGCTTTTACAAACTCCCTCTGCGATCTGCCGGCCGCCTCCACCGCCTCTTTATAGATCTGCGACAGCTCCTCCATGTACCTCCCAATATCGACAACGGCCCCGGCAAGCCCCTCAGGCCAGCCGGAGTTCACCAAGAAGGGCTTGTGGTACCTCTCCACCCTGTCCCAGTTTGTCAAGTCTATGAAGAACCTCCGCCGACCCACAGAGGTGGCGGCTACGTAGATAGCCACAGTTTTAAAACCACACACGTATAAATGCGATGCGCCTAGTTGTCATCGCGTTGGCGTTGCCCCTCATGTTTATAACGATGGGCCTCGCCGCGTTGTCTATCCCCCACTGCAACCTGCCGGCCTCCATGGCGGCGGCATATTTGATCCTCCTCCCCATCACGTATTACGCAAAGGACTATCTTCACCTAAGGCCGAAATACTTCTTGGTTGCGCTTGCGATGTTTACGGGAGTCTGGGCCGTGGAGCTGGCGCTGGAGCCGCTACTCCGCGACTACAGTATTCTCGTGGAGGCCCTAACCCAGGTTATGTCTCCTTGCCCCCAGTGGAGGCTCTACTTCGTAGTCACCGCGGTGGTGTTGGCGCCTGTGGTGGAGGAGGTGCTCTTCAGAGTCCTCCTCTACACCGAGCTGGAGAAAAGGGCGGGGCCGTTGGTTGGATATGTGGGCAACTCCCTAGCCTTCGCCCTGGTACACGGCCTGCCGGCTCTCCTCCCGCTTTACTTCCTCTACGGCGTAATACTCACCTACGCGTTTAGAAAAGGCGGCTTTGTGTCGGCCGCCGCCCTTCACGGACTTAACAACCTCTTGGCAACTGTTGCTATAATACGATGATCTCGGCGGTCTTGCCAAGGAAGCCCAGCCCAAGCGGGGCCTTGGCCGCTGGCGCGGCGGCTTGCTGACGCTGGAGATACATGGTGAAGCCGTCTCCAAACAGAATCGTTGCGGCTTCTATATCGAATTCTCTGAAGGCCCCCACTATTTGCCTGCCCTTTATGTCCCTCACCAAGTTCCTATACACGGCGCTGTATTTCCACAGCAATTCGCCGTCGTCGAGGAGGATTATGCCGTCGTCTGAGAGCCCAGCCAGTTCCCGGGCCTTCTCGCCGTAGAGCCTCAGGTAGTCCAAGAGCCCCCAGCCGTATTTAACCCACTCCAGCTTAAGGTAAACCCCGCCTCTGCCGATCCGCGACAGATACAGCCCGAGCTTCCTCAACATAGCAGTCTTGCCACTACCAGGCGGCCCGACGATGTAGACGTTTGCGCCGCCGAGCACCCGCGAGAGGACAAGTTTGAAGTCCTCCCCAAGGTCCAGCTTCTCTATCTCGTGGAGACTAAGCTCCTCACCGGGCTTCATGACTTTCTCGCCCCTACATTTAAAAACCGCAACACGTAGAATAGGCGAAGTTTACGTGGTTAAAGCTCGTCTAAGTGGACAACCTTGCCCGTCTTGATGGAAACCACCGCAGCCTCGCAGAACTTCATAGTGTAGAGTATGTCGTCTCTGTCCACAACCTCTCCCCCCCTGCCCGAGGCGGCTCTCAAAAATTCGCGGTCTTGCACAAGTAGGGGCTCCACAATCTCCAGCCTGGGGCGGTAAACCCCGTCTTCGCCGTAGAAATATACGTCATCTGTGGCGAAGTCCACGGCGAAGATCCCCTGGTCGCCCGTTATCTCCATCTTTCTAAAACGATAAGGCGTGAGCCAGTTAGCCTCGTAGAGAGCCGAAGCCCCGTCGTACTGAGCAAATATCTGTGCATGGTCTTCATAAGCCCCCCTGGTGGAGCCCCCAGAGGCGTAGACCGCGAAGGCGCGTTTGCCCGTGATATAAGTGACGAGGTCTATGTCGTGTATGGCGAGGTCTTTCACCACGCCCACGTCGCCCGGCCTCACAGGCCACCTAGAAGTCCTCTTGCCATAGGCCGTCAAGAAGCGGCCCAGCTTCTGAAGATTGCTCTTTACATATCTAACGCCCTGGTGGAACCGCAATAGGTAGCCCGTGGTCACGACGGTCTTGCCAGCGACGTCTAATAATTGGTAAGTCTCCTGTAGAGTTGCCGTAAACGGCTTCTCCACAAGCGTCGGGATGCCTCTGGAAAGAAAAAGCGAGGCGTGGGCCGCGTGGAGCGTCGTAGGAGTCGCCACTACTGCGGCGTCTACGTCTAGGTTGGCGGCGTTTTCCACGCCCTTGACGGGCACGGCGCCGTATGCCTTCTCTGCCCACCTCAGCCTCCCCTCGTCAATGTCGACGGCGTAAACCACGTCAACCAAATCCTCGCCCCTCAACAAAGACGCCACACGTAGATGGTTCTTCCCCCACCCGCCAATACCCACAACAGCCACTTTCATAACACACCGTACACCAAAGTATTAATGTGTTTTCAAACACGTTTAGAGATACGCCACGTATCTTACAAGCGCCGGGTGCGGCGGCTTCCTGTAGATTATTACATCTTTGTAACCTTGCAACGGCCTGACGAAGATCCTCACGTACTCCCTCAGCTCTCCAATGTGAATCTTCAAGACTTTGAAGTCTTCAAACTCGTCTACCTCGCCGTCCACCGGGTTGCTGGCTAAGTCGGGAAGCAGGACCTTCTTGCTTTCCCGTATTATGTCTGCATCTAGCCTATACGCCCACAGCTTCTCCACCACCACACGGCCGTACTTCATGTCGGAAATCATGTTTTCCAGCTTCCTAAAATCGACATCCAGCGCCGTGGCTAGATAAGGTATTTCATTTCTCGAAAAGTATTTATGGGTCGGCACCTCGAAGGAGATTATCTCAGCGCCGCCGACTTTCTCTCTGAAAAGGCGGGTAGTCCTTAGATATTCTACCGGGAGCGTAGCCACGTGTCTACGTCTTGGTGTATTTAAGTTATTACTGGGAAGACCAGCCCTATTAGGAGTCCCAGGGCTACAGCCAGGGAGACCATCGCGGCGACTTGGAGGAACTCGATCCAAGACCCGCCGGCGAGCAAGTAGCTGGTAGCTACGACAGCCGCGGCGACTGCCAGCAACGCGGCATGCGGCGCGTAGTACGCCGGAACCAAGACGGAGGCTGCGCCGAGAAACGAGGTCCCGAAGTTAGACAGTGCAGACCTCAACGTGGCGTAAAGCGCGCGGCTGTGGAGAAGCGTCCACCCGACGCGCTCTTCTTTAAGCGACAGCTTGTAGGCAAGCTCGCGCACCTCCCTCATCTGATGCGTCAATTCCGCCACAAAGACCGTGAGGGCGTTTATAGCGGCCACAACGATGGCGAGCGAGATGGCGAGTCGCATATCGACAGCCCCGCCTCTGAGTATCAGCGAGGCAGAGAGCGTGCCTGCGGTAATTATGCCGTCTATCGCGCCGAGAACCAGGTACCTCACGTCGTTGACCCGGCCTCAGGTATGTATTCGCCGACTACCACCTCGTCGATTGAATGCACGACTCCGCCCACTCTCTCCAGCGTCTCCTCCAACTCGCCGTAGTCTATGTCAACCCCCTCCACCACTATGGCGAGGCCGAGCACGTCCACGTCCACGTCGTCTACGGTTACGCGGACGGCTTTGACGCCCTCTACCTTATACAGCTCCCTCGCCACGTCTACTATAGTAACTCCCTTTGTGGGTATCGCGGCGTCAATCACAATGCGTCGTATAGGCGGGCGTTGCCCCACAACAGTCAATACGTAGCTATTTTTATGTCTTGCTCCCTTTCCTCCACATGGGCGGATAAGTGCCGCGGCGCATTACAACTCTGTCGGTCCGCGCGACGAGGCCTTTCTCCATCTTCTTGAGATCTTCGCCGTCTACAAGCGCCCTGCCTATGCCTATGAGCTCTCCCTTAAGCGTGAAAAGCGCAACTAATCCCCCCCGCGAAAACGGGGTTTCGAACTTGGCAACTCCCGGGGCCGCCAGCGGCGCGCCGTGGCACAAGGCGTCAACGGCGCTGTCTCTAACCCAGATCTTGGGCAGGTGACGTGCTATCTCCTCAATGGGCAGAAGCACCCTCCGTAGGTAGGTGTCGTCGCCGTATCTCCTCCAGATGAAATACGCGTCAGCCACGTCTTGCAACGTCACGGTTTCGTTCTCGGTGTGGCAAGACACCGCCACGCGTCTCAGCTCTCTCATGTTTGCGCCAACCCCCAGGACCTCGCCTATGTCGTGGATTATTTTACGCGCGTAGGTTCCAGCCTCGACATGCATCTTAATCACGGCGTATCTCCCCTCGACCTCCACCAGCTCAAGGGAGTACACATGCCTAGTCCTAAGTTGCCTCTTCACGGCGGAGCGGAGGGGGGGCTTCTGGTAGATCGTTCCTTGAAGCTCTTGGAGTACGGACTTCAGCCTTTCTACGTCTACATCGCCGTGGAACTTCGCAACGGCGACATATACCTTGTCAGACCTAGAAAGAGCCATGAGGACCTTGGTGCCTTCCGCGACGGCGATGGGCAAGACGCCGGAGACCTTCGGATCCAGAGTCCCTGCGTGGCCGGCCCGCTCGACGCCGAGAATTTTCTTCACCCAGGCAGCCACCTCATGGCTGCTGGGCCCCCGCGGCTTGTCGAGCAGTATAAGCGAGTACCTTATGTGCTCCTCAGTAGGTCTTTGTGAAGGCGGCCTGCCCCACTCCGGGTTGGTCCCCTCCTGGACTTTTACAAAAACCTCTCTATTTCCGCACTTCACTTAACCTCGGCCTTGGTTATGCCGAAGAACCGCGGCTTCACCCTCTCCCGCATGTATTCGACCAAGCCGGCGGCCTCGATAGCCTTCAACACATCCTCGTCGGAGGCGCCCCTCTTTATCTCAACCTTCTTGTCGGTCGGCTCGATGTGGTTTATGTTTACTCGCCTCCGCCTCACGCCCGTAAGAGACTTCGGGCCCGTAACCACAACGTAGCTCTCGTCTACGAGGTCGACCACCACAGCCTTCCTCCCAGCCTCTCTGCCCAGCACCTTAACTACAACCCTCCCAACATCGATGACCTTAACCATGGAGGGAAAAAGAAAGGAGGATTTAAAAATCTTAGCGCATCAGACGGTTATTTCTTCTTCTCCTCTTTCTTCCCTTCCTTCTTCTCTTTCTTCATGGGAATCCGATGCGTATGTTTATTTAAATATTTCTTTATATGTTTATAGAACGATCTTTAGAGTTTCAAAGAGTGACCATGTCTAATACAACATATATTAAGGGGCTATTCGAGGTAAGTAAATTTACCAATGCCTTAGCCGGCTTATCTATACGTAAATAGAGTATTAACAAGAGGTGCATTTATCTTTGTAACACGGTATGGTTTTTAAACCACCCCCCGGATTACGCCGTGTTTACCTGTCCAATAGGCTGTCCCTCGGACTGTTGCAAGTTTGAAAGCTTTGAAGACGAGCCTGTGGTGTTGGAAGACGAGATACGGATCTTGACGCGAGAAGCCGAGAGAATAGGTGTAAAGCTTAAGTTCGTGCCCTACGGCGAGTACAACGGCGTGAGGCTATACAAGTGGGTGATCGGGGGGTGGTGCCCCTTCTTCAAAGGCAAGTGCATCATACACGAGAAAAAGCCGCTTTCCTGTAGGATGTACCCGCTGGTGCTCAGCTTAAAAACCGGCGACATATACCTATCTGAGAAATGTCTCTGGGTGAGGCTCAACGGACCAAAGCCGCTGGACTACTTCCCCGCCGAGAAAGACGCGTTGAAAAAACTTGTAATAAGGCTCAAGTTGTAGACATGGTGGAGTTCGTAATCGACGACCCAGCCTACGGCGACGACGAGAGACTCGCCATGGCGGTGGGGCTCTCCATAACCTTCAGACAGGCGCTGGTTAAGGCCAGGCCAAGCAGAGAGGCCTTAGAGGCGGCTAAAGAATCTGTGTGGGGCGCCCTCCTCATATCTCCATGCCCACCCAACCTCCCATGTTTCAACGACGTCGAAAAAGCTATAGACCACTCGGAGATCTTCTCCACGCCGGTCGGCTACGAGGGGCCGACCCCGGCGACTACGTGGCGGAGAGTTTCCACATTCAATAAACACTACATGAAGCCGTGGCGCTGGGCAAAAGAGGGGGAGAGACTGACCGTGGGCCACAGCCTCCTCCCCCTGATGGCGTATCTCTATAGAGAATTAAAAACGCTAAACGCCGTACCCATCGTCGTCTCAGACGTAAGGCTGCAGCCGAGCACGACGACGCCGCCGGACTACATGATCGTGCCCACAAGCCACGCGATAAACGAAATCGCAGAGATTGTCGACGTCTATCTACCTCCGCTTAAGGCAAGCGCGTTGGCGCTTGGAATACTCATGGGAGGCTACAGGGCAGGCCCCGTGGTGGCCCTGGTAAAAACCAGAGACTACGCAACCCAGCGGCTTGTCGAGATGGGAGGATACGCGATTGTGCTAGACGAGCCTGGAGACCCCCGCAACCTTTTCAAAAGCCGGATAGCCGGCTACAGCTACGAGAAGCGGCTGTACACGGTAAACCCAGCTCTATGCGATAAATGCGGCGATTGCCTAAAAACCGCGTGCCCCGCCATAGCCCCCTCCCACGCCGGTACTCCCCAGATACTCCCCACATGTACGGGCTGCGGCGCATGCGCCCTGGTATGCACAAGAGGCGCCATACAGTAAAACTAGACGGGGGGCGGGTGGTGATAGACGGAAAGGAGATAGACCTCTCAGGCCTAAGGCCGATAGATCTCATGCTAGCCGCGTTGGCATACGGAATAGGCATACGTTACATAGACAAGACAGGAGAACCCTACGAGCTGGAATGTGAAGTAGACGGCTACAACGTGACGTGTAAAGCAAAGTGCACCGGAGAGGAGGAGAAATGTCTAGTATACCAAACCCTCACAAAAGGTCTACTAAAACTCCTGTGTATGGAGGGATAAAGTTTTTATCCCACAAACATAACGGGACTGCCCTGGCCGTCCGGGGGCCGTAGCCAGCGCCGGCTACCCCACCCGGTAGTCTAGCCCGGTCAAGGATGTGGGCCTTTCGAGCCCGTGACCCGGGTTCAAATCCCGGCCGGGGCACCAACCCTTCTCTAGCATGTCGTGGAGTTCGGCGCGTCGTTGCTCACTCGTTACGTGCTTTTTGAATTTCTGGATAAGCGAAAGTACAGCCCCTCTGTGGAGTTGAAAACCTTGTGGCGAGAGAGAGTTGTGGTAGAAGTTGGCGCGTAGTCTCTCCGCGAGATTGGATATATCACGAGCTCCTTGTCTACGGTTTCGATGTATAGCCTCTCTATCGCCACCGCGTAATCTCTATGGCTGTAATGAGGCCATCCCCTCTTCTCCGCCAACGCGTTTAACAACGCCGCCACGGCGTCTCAGTACTTCTCGCCAGCCTGCGCCAAGTCGCCCCTCTCAAAGAGCTCCTCAGCCTCCCTGAAAAATTTCTCGTATAAAGTTCAGCCCGGGGGATCTAGCCGCTCTGCGACAAGCTCTGCCAGAAACTCCCCTATGTCTCTGGTAGCTTTCCGCAACGCCTAGGCCATTGCAGGTTGAACTCACGAGACCTTATGTAAATTAATCGTCTCGCCTTGTGAGGAGGAAAACTGGCGGGCCCGGTGGGATTTGAACCCACGACCTACGGCTTTCTCCGCCATGCGGCTCCGCAGGCCGCCGCTCCATCCAGGCTGAGCTACGGGCCGCTTTCTACATGTCTCGTGTTTTTAAGCTTTTGTGGAGGTTATGGTAGCGGCTCTAGCTCCTGCCGCGTGTCTGGGTCTATCCGGATTTTGCCTATTCTTACCTCGTCGAATTCTATTGTCGTGGCATACATCGCGATTTTCGGCTCGAATTTCTCAACAACGCCGTATCCGACAAGGCGTTTGTCTTTGTACAAGGCGGCAAATAGGTGTCTTAGGTACTGGGGCGGCACCACGTATTCACGTCCCCTCTTCTCCGGCTTATCCACGTCGGCTGGCACGTACCTTCCCCAGGGGCATTCTAAACCTCCGTCCCAGCGACACAGCGCTAGCCTTTCCGACTCCACCTGCGCCTTGGTCGTCGCTTTCAGATAGCGTCTGTATGCGTAGTTTCTAAGCTCCTTTCTTTCTTGAGGCCCTCTGGGGAGTACGTACGGAGGTTTAGATGCCGTGGGGCCGGGGATTATCGTGTCGCCTATGTTTACGGGCGTGGCACCTGTGGCGTCTATCAACGCCTTGAGCAACTGTAGCCCGCGGCCCGTTGTCCAACCTGGCGTGTTTATAATTACGAGGTGCGGATACTGCGCCGTCGCCCTTCTGAGGCTCCAGATGACGCCGGCTACTAACAGCTCCTCCACTCCCTGTAAATTAGTCGAGCCTATGTAGTACCCGTCTTGCGGCTCTAACGTGGAAATATGCGGCGTTGAGGCCGATGTGCAGCTGTAGGCGACGAAGCCGGGCGGGCCAATGTCTGACTGGCCGACGTCTGCGTCGATCACGCATACTCTTCTGCCTTTTGCAACGTGGATGTTGAGGAGGTATGTGGAGAGGCTACTTTTACCGACGTCTGTTGGGCCTATGAGGGCAACGACGCCGCTTGTCTCTATGTTCCAGTCCTGCGGTATGGTGGTGCCCTTCACAAAAACCACGACGCCGCTCTCAATTTTGAGGACAGCGGGGCCCTCCACCGGGTACTGCTTATGGGGCGGCGCCTCGAATCTCTGGAAGAGGCCCCCGAAGACTCTGCAAAGGCTTCCGCACTCCACGGAGGCGGGGCCTCTGATCAAGGCCGTATGCCCCGGGGGGATGTCGAGGGTAAACATATTAAAACGTGGGTCTATGTATATATGTCTCGTCTCATGACTCTACTGGCCATTCTTGACGACGTGTTTCTCTTCGTGACGCCAGCCGTCGTGGCTTTTCTGCTCTACATCTTCAACCTCATCCCTCTGTGGGCGGCGGTTGCGGTGGCGGCGCCTTTCCTAGGTTTCGCGGTTTATACGGGGATGAAGGTGTTTAAGGAGCCGCCTAAGGGGTTTGACTACGTGGGCGGGAGGGGGGTGGCCGTGGAGGACCTCAAGCCCGAGGGCGTGGTAAAAGTGGGCGGGGTGTATTGGAAAGCGGTCTGCGCCGGTTGCGAGGCCGCGGCTGGGAGCTGTGTTGAGCTTGTGGAGGTCCGGGACGGGCGGGCCTACGTCAGGCCCTGTCGGTAGGAGACAGGAGGTTCAGCAACTCCCAGGTGTGTTTCATGATTGTCACCTTGTGGCGCATCTTGGCGTAGGTCTCGTCGTCTATTCTGCCGGCGGCCTTCGCGTCTTCTATCTTCTTCTCGAGCTCCACGAGGTCGAACCGAGCGAGGTACTCTTTTGTAAGCGCCCTGGACCAGAGGTACAAGATGCGGGACTCCAGCTCCGCCACCTTCTGGGTCAGCTCGCTGAGTTTTTCCCGGTACTCGTCTATCTTTTTCTGCAACTCCGAGGAGAGGGCGTTGTAGTCTTTTTCAGATATAAGCCCGAGCTCCTTCTTCGCCAGGAGGATCTCCTGCTCCCTCCTGAGGCTTTCCACCACGTTTCTAAGCTGGTCGGTGCGTATCTTCACCTTAGCCAGATCCGCATCCCAGCTGGATTTGGTCTTAGCCGCGGCGTCTACAAAAGCCCGCCACGTGTCCTCTATGCCTTTTACCTTCTCCTCGTATTGAGACAGCAGCTTCTCCAGCTCCCCCAGCGCCAGATACGCTACGTCGAGGCTCATTTCAACACCTCCTCAAGTTCTTTCTTAAGTTTTTCGTATGTTTCCCGCGATATCTTGCCCTCTTTAAGCAACTCCTCCAGTTTAGACAGGGAGAGCTTCAGCGATATAACCTCCGCGCTTGTGGAGGTGGAGAGCACTCTTCTGAAGTGTACCCCCAGCCCCTCCTCCAGCGCCGTGTACTTCGCCTTCACCTCGTCGAGAAGCCCCCGGAGAGCCTCCAGCTTCGTCTCGAGGTCTTTCCTCGTCGCCTCGTACGCGTCGGGCGGCATGAAGTCTTTCTTCAACTCTATCTCCACCAGCATCTTCTCGTAATCTCCTAACGTCTTGTTGAGCAACTCCTGGGCCCTCAGAAGAGACATCTTCTCCACCTCCCACTGCCTCCTGGCCCCCACCACGTTGTTCTCGTAGTCCCTCCAAGCGTCGTCTAGCTTCTTCACCAAGTCGTCGTATTTCAAAACGACGTTGTCAATTACGGGTTTTATGGCTTTTTCAAACTCGGCCTCGGGCCTCTCAGGGGCCAGGGGGAGCACCTCGGCAAGCGGCTTAGGGGCCTCCTCGGGCTTCGGCGCGGCCGGCCGCCGCTCTTCCCGGGAGAATCTGATAAAAATGGGACACTCGGTGTAGTTGCCTATGCAGTACCAGCTGAAGGGGTCTATGGGCTTGTTGGTGTAGCCGCATATAAATCCGGCCTCCCCACGCCTCAAAACAGGGCATCTGCTCATCGCCTTGAATGATGAGGAAATATATATTTGTTACGTGCGGAGGTGTAGTTACGGCCTTAGAGGTCCCAGCTCCACGTCTCTCGCCTTGGCTAAATCCTCCAGCGTGCCTACGTCGTAGAAAAACGCCTCCCTCGCCGTATATACCGCGACACGGGGCATCAGCGATCTGGCGAGGGCGTCCATGTCTAGGTGCTCCTCCGGGAGGCTTTTAACCACCGCGTCTGAAATTACGTAGATCCCCGTAGACGTTATGTACTCAAAGGTTGGCTTCTCCCTCCACGCGGTTAGAAGCCCGTTCTCCACCTCCAACACGCCGAACCGCAGAGAGGTTTTATTCGCCGTGCCCACCACGGTGAGCAACGCCTCCTTTGATCGGTGCAACTGAAGAGGGCCTCTCAGGTCGAGATTCGTCAAAACGTCTGTGTTCGCCACAACTACATCGCCGTTTATCCACTCCTTGGCGTAATACAGCTGGCCGGCCGTGCCCAGCAACCGCCGCGACTTTATAAAAACCACATCTGGGTGAAACTCCGACAGGTAGCTCCTCAGCAGATCCTGCATGTAGTACCCCACGACGGCCACCTCCCTAACTCCGCTCCGCCTCAGCCACTCTATGACGTAGTCAATAAGCGGCTTAGACCCCACGGCGGCTAGGGCCTTGGGCACGAAAAAAGTCAGCGGCCTCAGCCTCGTGCCCAGCCCGGCGGCTAGGACGACGGCTTTCACAGATAATCGCCGAGACCCTGCCTCTTTAGGTGTTGCCTAATCTTCTCCACCTCTTTCTCCATCTTCTTCACCTCAGTCAATATGTCCCTCCTGGCCTCCCCCTCCTCTCCCGACGGCTTATACGTGCAGTGTCCCTCGGGCGTCATAGCCCTAGCATCGCAGTAGGCGTACTGACACCTAGCCCCTATGCACTCGTCGTTGAGCCAGGTGCACCAGAACACTATCTTGTTCCCTCTTATGGTGGGCTTGAGGGCTTTTTTGCCGCAGCGGAATAGCGATGTGCCGTTGGGGCCGAGGGCGCATCTAGGCCCTAGACATGGAGTTCTCTGGGCCACTGTATAATGTAGATGTTGTTATTTAAATCTTGTAGCCAAGCGACGACAGAAAAGACACGACCTCGTCGTAGCGAGGGGACGACCTGGCGCCGGGCCTGGTGACCTTAATCGCCGCGGCTGCGTTTGCGAATATCAGCTTCTCGTAGAGGTCCCTGCCTCTGAGAAACATAGCTATATACGCCGCGGCGAAGCTATCCCCCGCCCCCGTGGTATCCACCGCGTTGAGCTTAAAGGCGTCCACATGGAGCAACCTCCTGCCGTCAAACGCCACGGCTCCTCTGGGGCCTAGCGTTATGACCAGCTCCCCCACAGACAGCTCCTTGGAGAGCCTCTCGACGGCGGCTCTGTGGTCGTGGGACCCCGCGAGCATCTTCGCCTCCACGTGGTTCATGAAGACCACGTCGACGCCGTCTACCACGGCCTTGACTATCTCAAGGCCTTTCCTAGCAAGCGCCGTGCCTCCGTCTACCGAAACAGTAGCCCCTACCTCACGGGCAATCTCCTTAGCTCTCACTATGAGCTCCGTCCTGCCGGTGGCTAGATGTATGTGAGAAACGCCTTGGAACTTCTCCGCGGTTAAATCAGCCGGCGTGAGACCCAGGTTCGCACCTCTGTATGACAACATCCTCTTTACGCCGTCTGGGTGGACCAAGACCACGACCACCCCGGACCTAACCCCCGCGATTCTCTTGACGAAGGAGACGTCTACCCCCTCGGCCTTGAGCTCCCTAAGCGAGAGGTCGCCCATGGGGTCTTCGCCCACCGCGCCTATGAACCGAGCTCCCAGACCCATCCGCGCGACGGCCACCGCGAAGTTTGCCGCCGAACCGCCGCCGCCTGTATACAGGTCGAGCACCTCCACGTTTTCGTCGGGGCCCGGTAGCTCAGACACCTTGAGGTATATGTCAAAATTCAGGTTGCCTATGGAGGCGGCGATCACGGCACTTCTAAATTTTAAATATAAATGTGTAGAGACGTACGTGGACGTCCAGAGGTTGCTGGAGGTCAGGAAGATGCTGGAGCAGAAGATTGCCCAGCTACAGGAAGAACTAAAGCTTTACACCTCTCTGCTGGAGCTGCTGGACAAGTCCATAGGAGAGAGGTCTTTCTCCACGGCGGCAGAGGTGACAAAGCCCGAGGCGGTGGAGGAGGTCAGGGGGAGAGGCGGCGAGGTGTACGCAACGGTGGAGGTCTACGGGGGCTATCTATACGTCAAGTTCAGAGAGCCGGTAAAGCTCGACGGGTTATTCAAAAGGTTTTTCCTCGACAAGTTCCTCCAGAAATACAGAGAGGAAGACGCGAAGGAGGTGAGACAAGGCGCGTTGAAACAGGAGGAGGTGCTTAGATACGAGCTTGAGGGCGGCGAAGGCGAGGCAACCGCCATGAAAATATACAACTACAGGACCGAGGAGAGGAAGAGGGAGATACTCCGCGTGCTTAGGTGGACCCTGGAGAAGGTCTACTCCGGCTGAGCCACCTTCTTCTGCCTCCTATACAGCTCCAGCATCTCCGCAACCGTGGTCGCCTGCTCCGGGGACTTGTCTGTCCTGTAGCGCCCGGTGAACCTCGGGAAGCGTATGGCGAGCCCAACTCCAGGCTTTACGGCGCCTAGACAACAGGTGTGAAGCGGCGACAGGGTGATCTCCGCGCCTATTACCTCCATGACGACCTGGGGCACGAACCACACGTCGGCCTCCATCTTAGACACAACCCTCGGATGTCTATGCGGCGTCTTGTAGGGCTGCAGCATCTCATACATCTTCTTCAAGTCCGCGTCTGTGAAGCCGCTACCCACTTTACACACGGTGTAGAACATGTCGGTGGAGGGGTCGTAGGCGGCGGCTAGGAAGGCGCCGTATAAGCCGGCCCGCTTGCCTCTGCCGTAGAAGGCCCCTACGACAACTAGATCCACCGTGTCTATCATCTCGCTTCTGTAGTCCCTCTTGTATTTTATCCAGTTCCACCCCCTAGCCCCCATCTCGTAGATGGAGCTGGGGGACTTACACACAAGCCCCTCCATGCCTAGGGAGACGGCCTCGTGAAGAAACGTGTCGATCTCCTCAGCGCTGTCGAAAACCCTCCACTTCGCTATGAGGACCTTGTCCGTCTCCTTCACAATCTCCGAAAGCTTCACGCGGCGGTACATCAAAGGCTCGGCCGTGAGGTCCTCGCCGTCTACATAAAGCACGTCGAAGAGGTGCAAAACGGCGGGGTACATCTCCACCGCGGCGGCGACATCGTGTTTCCTCTTCCTATGCATCAGCTCCTGGAAAGGCAACATGTCTCCCGTATCTGGGTCCACCGCCACGATCTCGCCCTCCAGTATGACCTCCCTTGCGGAGACCGCCTCACGCACAGCCTTTACGACGTCGGGATACGCGTGGGTTATGTCCTCAAGCCTCCTGCTGAAGATCCTCACGGAGCCGTCGCGTATATGTATCTGCGCCCTCTCCCCGTCGTATTTATACTCGCATACCGCAACGCCGTCTAGCTTAGCCAAGATCTCAGAAGCCGACGAAAGCCTCTGCGCCAACATGGGGAGCACGGGGACGCCCGGGGTGATCTTAATCTCGTCAAGAGACCTGCCCTCCGCGATATGTCTAGCGAGGCGCCCCAGGTCGGGATATATGTGGTAAGCCCGCTCAAGAGCCTCCTTGCCAACGCCGAAGGCCTCTGCCAGAGCTTCGATAAGCGTCATGTCGGCAACGCCGAGCCTCAGCCTCCCCACGACGAACCTAGCCACGTACTTCCCCTCCTCCGGAGACGCGCGGACAAAAAGCGAGGAGAGAAGAGACACCTTCAGATCCTGCGCGCCCTCCCCCGACGCCTGCGCTATCTTCAGAAGCGTGTCGTAAACCTCTGAAACCTCCAGCGGCTTCTGCTGGCCAAACGCCAGGAGGCCAAGCCTTCTGCCGGCAGACAAAGCCCTCTTCGCAACCTCGCCCACGTCGCCGCTCTTTTTATACAAAGCCTCCAGCTCGGCAAGAGAAACCCCCGCGGCCTTCGACACGGCCCTTAGACAGAGCTTCTCCGCCACGCCAAGCTCAACCCCCTCCCAGGGAGGTCTTAAGTCGCCCAGTATGAAATACACGATCTTACCCACCTCCTCAGGCTTCGCCCTTTTAAACAACGAGACGAGGAGCTTAACCATAGCCGTCCTCTGCGTGGTGGCCTCGACAGCCGCAAGAGCCTTTACAAGATCCCCAAACAACACGTGCCTAGCGGCGGCCCGGTTTAAAAGTGTTAAGGAAAAGCTCTAGATACGTCTCCCTAACCTCCTCCCCCAATCCCAACGCAGAGGCAAGACGCCTCACCTCCTCCACGGCCCGCGGAATCTCCTCCTCGCTGACAACAGTTTTTTCCACCTCCACAAACTCGCCGAGGCCCTCCACAAGGTCCAGCGACACTGAGAAGCCATCCCCAGCGTAGTACTCCCGCCTCTTCCTGATCCTAGCCACCACGACAAAGCCCAGCCTCTCAAACACCTCAACAACGCCAGGGCTGGCCTCCGCAGAAACCTCAACCCGCGTCTTGGCCCCCCTCCCCATCCGCGGCCCCTTATACGTCACGTAGGCCCTCCCCCCCGCAGACCTAACCCTCAAAGCCTCGTCGGTGGCGGCGAAGTTCCTACAGGGGTGTTGAAGGTATATATCCTCCTCCACCTGAGCCGCGACGAGAGAAAAACCCAGCGACTTAAGCCGCTCCCTAACCCTAGACAGGTCCGCCCTATGCTTAACCTCCACCTCTAACATATTGCTTACACGGCGGGGAGGCTGGATTAGCCACAGCAAAGCCAAATAAGAAACACCGAGAAGTCATAGAGCCGAAATACGCACACTCGCCACAGTTGTCAGGCCTCCCCAACACAAGCCTAACCACGGCCGTCATCTGCCTAGGCGGAGGCGGCGAAGAAGGAGGAGGCGGCGGAGGCGGCGAAGAAGGAGGAGGCG
>DAITPC010000005.1:35059-68241 GCA_036833835.1 Pyrobaculum sp.
CGGCGAAGAAGGAGGAGGCGGCGGAGGCGGCGAAGAAGGAGGAGGCGGCGGAGGCAGGTGGGTCTCCACAACCGGGCGAGGCTCAAAAACCGGTCTCTGCTCGGCGGCGGGGAGCTCAGGCGGCCGCATCTCAGATGGCGGAGGAGGTGGGGGCGGAGGCATCGGCGCAGGCGGCGGAGGTGGCTGGCTTATCACCGGCTGTACGGGCGCCGGCGTGGGCTTGGGAGGCACGAGCTCCAACGCGGCGAGTTCGGGGAACTCCTTCTTGGCTCTGTCTTGCACCACGCGGAGGACGTATTCTAGGCTCACGTCGCCCTCGCCTACCTTAACGCCGTCGACAACGACGGCGGGGAACTTGGTTATCCCGTATTTCTTCAACATGTTTACCAGCGACCGGTAGTGAGGCGGCACCTTCTCAGGGGGCTCCCCCACGAGTCTAAGCACTTGATCCACCGCGTCGGGACGGATCTTGACGGTAGCCAGCCTCACCCTGTCAGGCCTCTGGACCTGGCCCCTCAAATCCTCAACCACCTTCTTAAGGTCATTCTCCAGCTCCACGCTCTGGCCAGCCACGACGAACAACTCCACGTACATTGCTTAAAAGGGCCCAGCTATATAAAAGCTTAACGCGTAACTTCAAAAAATTGCTTGATAACACGAGACTTCCAAAGCTCCCGCTCAATAACCTCCCCCTCGGGATGCAACTCGTAGAAAACGCGGGTGTAGAACCTATACATCTTCTCCGGAGGCCCAACCATAGATTCAACATAACGCAACAAGGCCTCCCCCAAGATACGTCTTTCGATCATGGTCTGCGGCAACACCACCAGCCTCCTCTGCCCGGCGACGGCGTACACCCCCTCGCGCCCCCACTGAAAGCCTTCTAAAGAGCCGTCCCACTCCCGAAGACCCTCGACAAGAGTAACCTCAACCACAGACCTCCGCAAGTCAAACTCCGTAAACCTAGGTATGGAGAGGACAAGCTTAGCCGCAATCTTGGCGGAGTCAAACGCCAGATCTCTAAACGGCTCCACCATCCCCAAAGACCCCCGCACCTCGCGCCTCTCAAAACCGCCAGAACGCACAATGGCCTCCACCGTGACGAAGACGCCAGTTCTAACCCTGGAGAGGGAGGGGTGAGACTGGGGGATGGGAAGCCCACGGAGCTTGGCGACCATGGCAGAACGGACGTGCGAGATCAAAACAGCACCAAACATAGAAAAATGAGGAGAGGAGTTAAAAAAGGTAGGGGAGTAATATGGGAAAAAGGAGGAGTTTTACTTCGGCGGGGCCAGTATCTGCATCAGGCGTCTCCTCCTCCAGTTGTTGTACTCAATAATCAATATCGCCAATATGACAATTATCACCAGCAACAAGAAGGCGTATAGCACCAGCGTCGGCAACGGTATCCTGGTGCCCATGAAGTCCAGACCGGCGGTACCCGGCACCATTATAGCTCTGTTCTTAGTCTCGCCAGCGTTTAGAGTCTCAGAGTCCGAACCCACCTTATCCAGCGCGACGACCTTAATGGTATAGGTGCCAGCAAGCACCTCAATGTTCTTCGGCGGGGAAGATAATTGTAAGGTCACCGGACCGACCAGCTCAACTGACGTAACATATCTATCAATCGGCTTCCGCTCGTCGTCGACAACAGTCACGCTGAGTATCGCAGTGGGCACCTGCACCGTGACAGTCTCAGCCCGGCCAACCGGCACGTTTACGGTCTGGACGAACTCCTTGCCAAACACAACGGTCTTCACCGTGTACTGCTGGCCGCCCAGCACCTCCACAGGCCCGACAGTGCCCTGGCCGGTGGCAACGCCTACGATCTGGACGCTCCAGTCACCCCTCACCTTGCCGAAGCCGTCTACCACCTGAGCCACTATCTTAGCGGTGGGTATCTTGACGCGGATCACCATCTGCGGACCCTTGGCGGTGAAGGCGGTAGTGTTAGTGAAGCCAAGCCCCGTAACCCTGGCCACATACTGCTGACCCTCAACAAGCTCAGTGGCGATCTGACCCATGCCAGTGGCAACGTTCTCAATCACCACAGGCCAGTCACTGCGGACTGTGCCAAAGCCGTCTACGGCTTGGACGGCGACCTTAACCGTGGAGACCGGTATCTGAAGCGCTTGCGCCTTCTGCTTCAGTTCTAGCGTCTGCTCCTTGACGAGGGCTTTGCCGTCGGGGGTGACGGCGTTTGTAATCACCTTTATCTTGTAGGCGTCGCCAAGCACGACTGTCCTCGGCAGGACAGCTTGTATCTGGCCAGCGCCTTGTACTGCCACGATATCGCCATACAGCACCTGCACCGTCCAGTCGGACCTCGGCGCGCCAGTGACGTCAACGGCTTGTATCGTCACCACGCCGGTTAGTCCGAGCTCGGCGAAATCTAGGCCGGCTAGCAAATCAGTAGTCTTACCGCTGAACACCAGATACTGACCGCCCTTCACCGGAATCTCCTGGCCGCCGAGTGTCACGTGAGTCACATAGATTTCCACGGGATACGGGATAGAAACAGGCACCTTGCCGCCTAGTGTCATTACACCACCAGAGACGGTAAATGGAATCTTCACATCTTTCCTAGTGCCGTTGAGGAACTCAACGCCCTTCACCAGTATGTAACCGCGGGTGGCACTGTTCTTCACAGGTATCTCAGTGATATATTTGACGGTGGCGATAACGTTCCAGCCCGTCGCAGGTACAGAGGCGCCGCGCTGTATCTCGAACCTGCCGGTGGCAACCAAGGCGCCAGACGGGTCATAGACGTAGTAGTAGTAGCTTGTGCCAGGCACCTGCGACAACACGCCGCTGTCGTAATTAGATATCCTCAAGTCAACCACCTGCGCACTGCCGTCGGCGCCGGTCTCAACTATAGCGTACACAAGCTGGCCCTTAGTCGACGTGTCGACCACCTTCACGTACATGTTGGTCAACGGCCTGCCGGCGTCGTCCTTCACGGTCACCGTCAACGGGTAGACGTATGTCCTAATCTTGCTACTGGTAGTGGCGTCGCCGAGCTCGGTGACGTCTCTAGATATCAGCTGGTCGTAGATCCATATGGTGAACTCGGGCCTGCCCCTCAGCAACTCCACTATGTAGCCGTTGTACCAAGCAACCCTCACCACACTGGTCTGGCCTATGGCGGAGATGTCAGGCAGCGGATACACCAGCCTGCCGGAGCTGTTGCTGTGCACCACGGCGTATAGCCTCCCAGACCTGTCAAACAGCGCTATGGTCTGCTTGCCAAGCGGCCTGTCGTTCCAGTCGCGTATCTCCCTCAGCGGCAGAGTCGGGTAGCTGAAGACGTACTTGTAGTCAAAGTCGTCGCTCCTCACGGTCAAATCGCCCCACGTGCCTCTGGTGGTCTCGGTGATCTTGCCGTTTAGTATTCTGTAGGTCCAGTCGGACGTCTCGGCGTGGCTGGCGTACAGCACGTTCTGCACGAAGTACTTAGACTCAAGCGGCCTCAGGTACTTAGTCACGTCCACCTCGCCAAGGCCGAAGTCCTTGGCGGCGTCGTAGAGACCAGCGTGGTACGCGTTGAGGCCGTACTGGTAGTTGGGCTGGACAAGTCTGAAGTTCCACACGTCGGCGATGCTGAACATGTAGGTTCTGCCGAAGCCGTAGCCGTTGAGCAACGCTGTTTCTGTCTTGCCGGGGTCAACGCGCAACGGCGACATGGGTATAGAGTACTTATAGTCGCCGTATTTAACGCTCAGCGAGCTCACCACGATCGGGAACTCCGCGGTGTTCTGCACAGTCAGCCTGTCCAGCGCCACCGTGGGCAGTCTGAACACACCGCCTGCGAGCCACATGGCGGTGGAGTTCCACATCGGCACCTTGGTGTAGTTGCTCAACACCAAAGCGCTTGTGCCAGAGGTGCCGAAGCCGAGGCCGATTATCCTCCCAGAGCCGTCGAACTCATCAAGGAACGTCCGCGTGGTCCAGCCAGCCGGACAGACGTTAGGCACATAGTTCACCACCAGGTACTTCTCAAACTTGTAGATGTTAATGCTCACCTTATCGTCCTTCACCGTCGACATGTAGTACTTAGTGCCGAGAGCCGGGCCCTTAGACGGATCGTCGCTGGCAGCGATTATCCATATCCTGGCGATGCGGGAGCCGGCAACCGAGGTCTTGTAGTACCACGACGGTAGAAGCGCCACCTCGCCGGACTTCACCACGTAGGTAATCGGAGTGCCGAAACCGCCGTATTTGTCGTAAGTCTCGTTAAAGCGGTTGTCAACAGACAACTTTCTGTCAATTGCATACACCACCACAGTCGGGTCGATACGCTCCGGTAGACCGGGGGCGGCCGGCACGCCGCATTCATACATAGACACGGTGGTGTAGTTTGCGGCAAGCGGCGCCAGCTTTCTGGCACAGACGCGTAAGGGCTCAGTCTTCGGGTCGTACATATGGAACTCAATCACATATCTAATAGTCGACTTCTTCGTCACTATGTCGTAGGCGTTGGCAGCAACCTTGCCGAAGTTCAGCGGCAAGGTGACGACAACTCTTGTGCCTCTTGCGCCAGCCAACATCTCAGTGAGGTTGTACACCTTGTAGTCCAGGAACTTGCCGCCGCGGTACGCGGTAATGTTCACAATCACCTTGCCGCCGCCGGTAGTCTTCCAAGGCAGAACCACCGTCAGAGTGCGGTAGTTCACCACCTCCCAGGCACTCAGCGTAAGCTCATAGGTATACAAAACAGCCTCGCCGGCTTTCGTAACTTTTTTCAACGTGACGCACTTCGTCGTGCCGTTGTGGCTCAGCACCCGCAACACATCGTCCCTCTTTACGATGTCCGTGGCGTGATACAGCACGTCGAACCGCGCCAAGACCCAGTCATACGGCACGAGGAACCATCTGTCGAAGCTCACCGCGTATTCGCTACTCGGCGCGGAGGTCACGGTAATCTTGCCCTCTGCGTACGACCTGTTGGTAGCAACGTAGGTGACAGTCGCCGGGCAACTACCGGCCTTTACTGTGATGTTAATAGTTAGGTCACCACGTGCTGGCGCTATGTTTATGGAGCCGCACTTCGCGTTAACGGTCAACACAATTGTGTAGTTTGCGTTAATTATTGCTGAATAGTTCTTCACAAACTTGTTGTTGATAAGAACTAAGTCGCCTGACATGTTTAGCTGCGGCTTAACAATTTTGCTGTCTTCGGTGCCGTTGTAAGATGTCAGCTTTATGTATGTTGCATTGCTAGCGGGGTCTTGTTCTATCGTCGCACCTCTTAATTTTATCCTCAGCGATTGCCCGGCAGGCACTTGCAGAGAGCCGTTAAGAGTTGTGTCCTTGGGAGATCTATAACTCAGCGAAGACGTAACATATTTGTTGAGAGTTGTGAACTGGTACTTGGGAGTGGTCGCGTTGCGGAGGACAACTATGTTCGGCAGGTAGACGAAGTCGCCGCCGAACCGAGCCGGCGCGTAGAGACCATACAGCCAGGTCCGTTGCGTAGAGCCGTTAATAATGGCATCGACTTTTTCATTGTATGGGTAACCTGTGCTCTTGGCCAGCTCGTTTGTTAGTAGATAAGCCAGCGAGTAGTTGCCGTACATAGAGGTAAACGGGGCGATTAACCGCGGCACAAGCGTCTTGTTGGCAAACATGCCGTCGGTCTTGTTTAAGGCGAGGCCGACGTACACGTCAGTCAGCGTGAAGCCGACGAAGGTGTCAACCGGAAGCCTCATGCTCTTGGTGTAGGTGGTTACGTTGATGGGATAGACGTCGGCCTTGATGTCGACCAGCGGCCCGGTGATGGTCACGTAGTCGTCAAACACCTTCTGGCCCATGTACCACACCACAAACCTCAGCCTCTGGCCCTTCATGAACAGCCTAGCGATCTCAGCCGCACCTGCCTCGGAGGGCTTCATTTTACATATGTCGATGATGTCCTTCGGCTGCTGAGAGCTCAGCAGATAGACAGCGGCGTATCTATCAGTAGAGGCGTTAGCCACGAAGCCGGCCATAGCGGCTAACGCATAGGCGTTTATGGCGTGTGAGTAGTTTGCCGCGGTATACCGCGGACAGCCAAGAGCTTTCTTAGCCTCGTCAAGATACTTAGCGGCTAGGTTGAGGTATATGCTCCGCATGCCGGTTATGCCTATGGCGCGGAAGTCGGTTAAGACCTTGAAGTCGCCTCTGTTGTAGTCTTTCCATATCGACGCCCTGTCATACGGGCTGTAGTCGTCGGCAACTACAAGCGTCACGTTTAGCAGAATCGGCCTAGTGGCCTGCGGATACGGCCCGAGGAACACAGGCTGGCTTCTCAGCAGATACCGGCCGGTCTTGTCAAACACCCTCACCACGAGGTCGTATACCTCAACCGGCAGGTCTATAGCGCTCTTCGCGCAGATGTACTTCGTGGCGTTGGAGGCATCTAGCGTAAGCACGAAATCGTAAACCACAAGCCCGCTGTCAATGTCGCCGCGGGTGCCCAAGGTGTAGACATTGTCGGCAAACTTGAAGCCTGAGAAATTGGCGTATGAGCCATAGTCATTTTTCCTCTCTATCTGGTCGTAGGTGTAAGTCCAGACTCTGTCGTCGCGTGGCTCGATGGTTCTGACTTGTACCCTAATGGGCACGCCGATGGGTACGTTTGGCGCGTATGCATATCCGTCCTTGTTCGATATGCTACGGGCGATCTCCGTGCCGCCTGTGCTGAACACCCTGACCACAAAGCCGGCCAACGGCTCCTTCAACGGGTCGTAGTCAACCGACACTACCTGGCTCCAAACCCTGAAGTTCAACGGGGCAATGGGCAGATACAGCACCGGCTTACGTACTACGAGGGGTTTAATCGGTATTTTGAACCGCTCCGGCGATTCGGCTGGGATCTTGGTTAAGTTGTCCACCGGGTATAGGGTGTAACCGTAGTAGTTCAACACTGCATAGGCCTCGACAGAATCGCCCTTTAAGTCAAGCTGCGGGTTGCCCCACTCATCCACGGGCACCAATATGTCCACGGGCACCTCACTGCCGAGCGGCAACTTGGCAACTGTAACATTCTTACCGCCTATTTCCATCACAAGAGAGATGCTAGCACCGGCGAGTCCAGCTCTTACGCCAACTATCGGATTCCCACAGGCATCCCTCATCAATATGTTCTGGAACACCCTAGCTATCGCTATGTGGATCACGTGCTCCCTGTCGTAGAACCTGCCCGGCTGCACGATCTGGACTGCATACATGTCGGTACGGTTATTATCATCATAAATAGCCTTCAAGGCATGGCTGGCATTCTTGTGGTACATCAACCCGCTTGAGTTGATCACAGGGTAGTAAGCCACTAAGTTTGCAGTTCCAACAAGCACATCGCCGCTATATATTCTGAGCTTGTAAGAGTAGCTACCAACAAGCCCTATTGCGAAGGACTTGAAGTAGCCAGCGTTCGAAGCGACGTCGGTGTAGTTGAAGTACCGGATTTTCGTGAGGTTAGCTACCCTCGTGAAGTTAGCTACCAATGTAGGCATAGGCAGGTAGCCGCTGGCGTTAAGTAGCACCAGGAGAGAGGCCTTGACATTGCCCACCAGGCCGGGCACCGGCTGATACGGCGGGAGGGTCCAAACCACCTGACCCCGCCAGGGGTCGTAGGAGATAGCGCCGTCGTAGGCCATCCTGTTTACATACATGGCGTCGCCCTCAACCACAAACCTCAACGAGGCGAGGTCAAGCGGGTCTGTGTAGAAGTACTCCCTCGGGTTGGGCACGGAGGGCGGCAGAGTGTAGTTGCTCCACCTCCACAGCTTGATCTGCACAGGCAGCACCGACACGTTCAACACGCCCTGGAAGTCGGCAGGCTCAGCCAAAGCGACCTCAAGCACTATAGCCTTCACCGTGTCCTGCCCAGCCGTGTAGGAGTACTCAACCACAAGCTTCGTTGTCAAGTCCGCTGTGGACACCTTTGCTTGGTCGTTCGTCAGCTGGAGCAGGCCACCGGGCCTAGTCAGAGTAACTGTGTCATAAAGATTCAACACCGCCTCCGTGAAGCTATCTCGCCCGCGCGTCCTGTAGCAGTTCATTATGTCGGCGATAGAGCTGATGGAGCCGCATACCCGGTCTAGGGCGGCCTTGGCGTCTGGTAGGTTGAGCCTCCAGGATCCCTGCGCCCTGTCGAGGGTGACCCAGTTGTCGCCGACTTTCAGCTGGATCTTGTATCTGAAGTTCTCCGGGTTGAAGATGGGGTTGCCCTTAAGGTCACGCAAGCCCCTAATGGTCACCTTGTACATGGTCATGTTCCAAATCACCAAACCGCAAGACATCGGCGCCTGGACGCCAATGCCCCGGCCGTCTGTTTTGTTGAGCGTGATCGCCACTTCTCTCAACCCGCCGTAGGCGGTGAACTTGTCGTTTTTGCTCTGTATGACAACGCCTCTGGAATCCTCAATTGTGATGTAGACGTAGTGGTTGTAGTAAACCTTGGAGGTGTCTACCTTAAGGTCAGCTTTGCCGGCGGTGCCGAAAGACGTCACATATGTTGCGAGGTATGTGAAGGGCCCAAACACGCTGGTTATCTGGCGGTCAATCTTCTTCACGTAGTCTGTTGGTTCCTTGGCCGGGCCTACGTTATCTTCTAGGGTTATGGTGGTCCCGCCGATTGTGACGTTTCTTGTGAAGGTTAGGCTATAGTGCCTGCCTAACGTGTTTACGCCCACGTAGAAGGTGTGGATCACGCTGGAGGATAGGTTGCCGAATCTGCCAGCTCCGTTCTTGACCCGTATTGCGCCCCATGGGCCGGTGTATATCTTGGTATCGTTGCGCCCTGGCCTGCCGCTGAGGTTGCCGATGACATCTATAAACATGGCGCCTTTGAAGGTCTGGTTGTAGATGAGGAAGTAATAGCCCGGCCTGGGCCACTCAACCACAATAGCCACGTACCAATCGCTCGTCCTGGTTGCGTCTATGTCGTTGATGTTGAAGGTGACGAAGCCTGTGGCGTTGGCCACTGCGGAGACCCTATAGTCCGGGTACTTGGGGTTGGACGCGATCTCGCGGATAATCAGCGTGAAGTTCTTGCCGGCGGCGAATCTATACGGCGGGAAGTGCTGTAGGCCCTTTTCCCACGGCGTACACAGGGCGTACCCAGCCCCGAAGCCGGCCGCTGCTCTTGCGTCGTTTATCTGTAGTATTACGTCGAATGCTGACGGGGCGTAATAGCCACCGCCAGATGTACCTTGGGCTATTGCGGCTAGGGCTGTTAGCAGTAGGATTGCTAGTATTGTCTTTGTTTGGTTGTGCATAACTTTCTGGATGCAGGGTGTTTAAAAAGTTTTCTTTTCTATTGAGATATATGGATGGTGGCTGTCAGGGGCCCCTCGATCTGTACTACCTCTCCTTTAAGGTATACCCTGAGGACGTTTCCCCCTTTGTCGACGACCTCCACGTATTCCCCGTTCCAGGTGATGGACTGGGGCTTGTCGCTGTCTCCCTTGGCGAAGGCGGTGAGGAGGCGGAAGACGTATTGAGTGGCCGGCTCGTCTGTGGCTGTGGGCTTCTCTCTGTGGAATATAGGCGGGACGAGTTGCGTGGGGACGTTGCAACTATATGGCGTTTCATCAACAAGTACTTTCGTTATTGTCAGCGGCGATGTGGCGAACTCTACGTAGATGTTGCGGCCCATCACGTTGAGAGACAGCGAGCCTTTCCCTCCCTCGATGGTTCCATTGTAGTCGCCGGTGTGTGTGCCATCTGCCGAGTTTACCGTTATCTGCCCCGTTACTTCTCTGCCAGTAGGGGTGTAGGTAAGTGTGCCTGTCACCCTTACTATGTCGAGGTTACCGCTGACCTCCCAGCCCCTCACCCTGCAACTTAGTTGCAGGCCTAGTAGCCTTCTGCTGTCTGTAAACTCTATCCTAGAGATGTCTCTTACCGTTACTTTAGGCGGCGTCAGCGCTAGGGAGACTTTCAGCCTGTATGTGGTTGAGTTGACCCTTACCTCCAGCGTCTTCTCCCCCGGCACTTGCACGGTCTCCGTATAGTTCTTGGAGGCGGCGCCGCCCGGCGCCACCCTGTAGTGGTCAACGCCGCCCGGGCCCTTCACAGCAAGCGTCACGGCCCTCCTGGTGGCGTTTGTGGTGATTACGTAGCCCCATGCCAAAGCAACCGTCTTGTTCGCAACTGTGAGTGACGTCGTTTCAGTCCTGTTGGGGGGCGGCCAGCCTCGCCTAACCTCGGGGCTCCACAACACGATCTCAACCCTGGGGACTATCACCTTCACCTGTATTACGTGGTTTAGAGTGACGTTGAGAGTGCCCGTGACTCTGAACTTCACGTTATACGTGCCCGCGGCGCCTACCGTGATCGTCTTGGTTATGTTGAGCTCCTCGCCGGGTGCCAGCGCGGCGGTCTTGCCTTCTATGGATAGGTTGGCTGTGGCGTTTCCTGTGTTTTTTATCCAGAGCCATGCGGCGTAGGTCTCGCCGGGTAGCGCCTCCACATCAGAGGGGCCTCCCACCCTCCAGTCGAGCCCCGCCGCGTAGTAGCGCACTATCACTGGCACGTCGACGCCGCCTATCTTCACGACGTATGAGCCGGCTGCCTCCACTGTAATTGTTGTGTTTATGGCCTTGGTCTCGCCGGGCGCCACCGCCACCCCCTCCACCCACGCCGTTAAGTTGCCCAAGTTGCTGACCTTCGCCGTCACGGTGAGGTTTGCCGGGAGCTTCGTCGCGTTGATATACACGGGCTCCGCCTGGAGGCGGGGCGCGTAGTAGTACACCTTGACCGCCTTCACGTGCCTAGTCCCGTTGGCCACGGCCTCCACAGGGTGCTCGCCGGCCCACCAAACCGTCTTGTTCGCGGCTATCCTCACCACCTGCCCGGGGGCGATCTCGTACGGAACGCCATCCACCACGGCCACGCCGGTGCCGTTGCCCGAGTTTTCAATGACAATAGTATAATTTACGTAGATGGGGAGCCTCGTCGTGTTTATCACCCCGGGAGCCTCAACCGCCACCTCTATGGAGGGGACGTACACCACGCGCGGCGGCTGAGCCGTGGACGTGGGCGTCGCAGTCAGCGTCTCTGTCTCTGTGGGTTTCTCTGCGGTGGAGGTCGTCGGCTGAGAGGTGGCGGTGGCCGCGGTGGTCGTAGGAGTGGTAACGGGGGTGGCTGTTGCGCCGCCGGGGGATGCGGGTGGCTGTTGCAAAGCCAGGAAGGCAATTACAAAGGCTAGGCCCAGCGCTGTTAGCCCGATGGCCGTCTTGTTCATGGCGGTGTTTTGCATCTCATATTTATATTTCCCGAGCCGTTAAGGAACGTGCGTTGGGTTCTGGTGCTGGTGTTCTTGGCGTTGGCCGTCTACGCCTTGGAGACTGAGCACTTCGTCGTGACGCCCGACGACCAGACCCTGGCCGGGTATCTGGAGGAGGCCTACAGCTTCTACGTCGGCAGAGGCCTCAGCCCCGCCCCTCCCTGCCAAGGAACCAAGTACCAGGTGGTCGTAGACCCCCATAACGCCCATGCCGGACACACCGAGATAGGCGACAGGTGCATAGTGAGGATTGTGTTTAAGCCGCAGTACACGCGCAGGCTTGTGTACCACGAGGTGGGCCACGTCTTCTTCGAGTACTACAGGCACTATCTGCAGGACCTGTGGGTTGACGAGGCTGTGCCGGAGGCCATGGCGTCGGTGGCCACCGGGGTTTACTACTTCCCCCAGACGTACTTCCAGGAGAGGCTGTATAGGGTTAACCCCTTCGGCTTGGGTGCTGACAGGCTGTACGACTGGTATAAATACAGCGCGCCGGTTGCCTGGTATCTTGAGAGAGCCGGCAACTGGGCTGATGTGTTGACGGCGTTTTCAACGCGGCAGACTGCCGCCTCTCTCTATGTTAGGTTTCTGCTGGAGCTCAACAGAGGCGTAGCGCTGGGCCAGACGAGGTACGAGCCGGAGAGGGAGGCGGTGGAGGTGGCGCCTGGCGCCGTCCGTAGGTACCCGGATCTGCCCGGCTACACGGCTGTTTACTACAACGTGTCTGTGCCTCACGGCGGCGTGTTGAGGATCTCCGTGGAGGGGGCTGGCGCGTGGAGCTTGGCGTCTAACATAGCGCTGGGCAGAGACGTGGTGGTGACCAACGGCACCCTCCTTCTTGTCGTCGTCAACAACTCCAGCCAGACCCTCCAGCCCACCTTAGTCTTCTACTTCAGCTCCCTGCAGGCCAGGGTGGTCGACGGCGTGTTTGATGAGGGGGGCAGAATCTCCGTTAGGCTGTACGCGGAGTACAACTTCGCGCGGGTAAGCGGCGTCGTCAAGGTCAACGGCACCTCGGTGCAGTTTGTAGACGGCTACGGGGTGTACAACTTCACCGGCGTCTTCAGGCGGTACGTCCTGGCGCTTGAATACGGCGGCTCGTGGACCTACGTGTACCTAAACCTATCTCGCCCAGCCATGGCCGTGGCGCCCCCCGCGCTCTACCTAGACAGAGGCGGCCGCGGCGCGCTCAACGTCACTATCTACAATCAAAATCCGCTGGCTCTTCGTTGCGTCTTAAACGGCTTCGGGCTTAGGTTTAAGCCGGTGGACGTGTTTCTGCCAGGGGGCAACGCCACCTTCAGGCTGGAGTTTCAAGTAGATGGCCAGCCGCCGGAGGGGGCCAGGGTGTTCTGCGGCCCTCTGTATGCCAACGTTGATATACGCAAACCGTCGTACTCCCTCTACTTCGACCTCGACAGCTGGGGCGGCGCGTTAACTGCAAGGTTTGGTCAAGACATCCGGAACTACACGGTGAAGGGCCTGCCCGCCAACGTGTCCCTGTATTACAAGGGGTACGTCGCTGGCTTGGTGTCTATACCGATGCCCGCCCTTAACGTGACGGTTTCACGACCGCGACTTGAGGGGGCCGCGCTTGTTTATACGCTCTCTATCTCCGTGGTTGGGATGCCCACGTGGGCTCGGCTTCGTGGAACTGTGAAGATCGACGGAAATAGAGTGGGGGAGTACGGAGGCGGCGTGTTTAACAAAGCCGAGACTTTACAGCCAGGTGAATCTCGTCGTGTTGAGGTGTCTGTGGGCGGGCTCCTTACCGCCGTTGTTATCAACGCGCCGTCTGTAAGAACAGATGTGATTCCCGTCAGCGCCGTGGTTAAAGACGGCGTGGTTTCTCTATTAGCCGAGATACGTCATAACGTGGAGGTTGTGGGCAACGTGGAGGTGAGGTTTGAAAATGTAAACGTAGCCTTCCTGCAACCAAACCTCGTGGTGTTGTCGTATCGCTACAACGACACATACGCCATTAGATATGTTTCGCTTGGGGAGCGTTATACTGCGGCGGTCTCGCTACCGCGGCCTGAGATATCGGCGACGCTCATCAAGGGCGTGGTTTCGCCTGGCGAGTTTTACGGGCTGTTTAACGTAACGTTGAAGGTTTGTGGGCCTTCTGTGGATGCCCGCTACGTTGTTAATGTAGGTCCTGGAGCCGTCACTCTTAACGTAAAGAGGGGGAGTTGCGCGTCTAACAACACCTCGGTCGAGTGGAGGGCTCCCTTCAGCCCCGTGCTTAATTTCGCCGTAGATACATCATTTGGAAGGCGGACGTTGCGTCTCAGCGCTCCCCCGCCGCAGGCGGAGGTCCGGCTTAGGCGGTGGCTCGTGCAGGGGGGTCGCGAGGTGGCTGAGGTGACGCTTACGGTGAGGGCCCCGCCTAACTACACCTACGTCGTGTTGGGGCGCGGAGTCGTGGGGGAGGCCTCTTTCGACGTCGCGGCGGAGGCAAGAGGCGGCGTTGCCGTGGTTGACTACGGGTTCGGCCACGTCCAAGTGGAGAGGCCGAAGTTAGCTCTTTGGGCTAAGCCAGCCGTCGTGGAGGTGGGGGCCCCGACGTCTCTAGAGGTGGAGACCGCGGCGCCCCCCGGCCTATACGTGAACTCCACACTGCAGGTGGGGCCCTTTTCTAGGTCTGTGTATGTGGAGCCGGGCGGCGCCAGGTTCCGCGTGGATCTGCCGGGGTTTGCCGAGCCTGGGGTTTACAACTTGTCTATTGTTCTTGGACCGTATGTGAACTACACACGGCTTGTGGTTTACCGCGTCGTCAACCTCACGATACGTGCCCCGCCGAAGGTGCCGGTAGGCCTCCCCGTCGCGGCGCGTGTGGAGGGACGTGTGGAGCCTCCCCTGGATGTAGGCGTCGTGGTTGACGCGGCTGGCTGCGCCGCCGGCAGGGCAGTTGTGAGGCTTAACAGCTCGTTGGTGTTTGCATCCGAGAGGCCTTGTGTCTTTAAGCTACGCGCCTACACCAATGTGACCGAGGCCGTGGCCGAGGTGGCGTGGGCCTCTTTGACGGCCGAGGTGAGATACGTCGAGCTGGGCAGGCTGAGGGGGTTGCCGATATTCCCCCTACGCGGCGTCTCCGGGCGCGTTCTTCTGGGCGGCTCCCCCGTGGATGGGCAGGTGCGTGTCGTAGGCGACTTCGACAGGCTTGGCCTGGTGAACTTCACCATATATGTGGAGTATATGGGCGTCGTGAACAAGACCTCGTTTGTGGGCTTCGCCGTGCCGCCGGAGAGCTACGCGGCGGCCAACAAGACAGTAGACATGCTCCCGGCCGACGCCAGGCCGTACTTCCGCTACCTGGTGGAGAGGGCTGTGGCGACTGGCGACTGGGCCCCCGTGGACAAGATCTCAAGACTCTACTCGGAGTTCCCCACCCCGCTTACCCTAGCGGCAAGAGCCCTGGTGGAGAGGGCGCTGGCAACAGGCAGAGAGCCGAACATCGACGCCGCCGAGGCGCTCCGCCGCATAGAGCCCGTAGTCCTAGGCATCCTCGGAGGCTTCCTCCTAGCCGTGTTCAGAAGAGGCATTTAAAAGCCGAAGATAACGGACGTTTCTACAAGCAGGGCTTGATTACCAGAGGCTGACGCTCCCGGCGTGCATGAGCCCCTCTAAATAAGTTCTTTTGGAGAGGGAGTTGTGTCTCGATGAGTAGCTCACCCCTGAGTTTTCAACAGCGGGTCTCTGGCGCCACTTTTAACGCTTCTCTAACTGCCTCTCTGCATATCGGCGTTTGCCATGCGGCGTTTTCTCCGGCCTGGCTCTGGGTCCTTCTTAGGTGGCGGCTTGTCAACCCAGAGCCGCTTCTGTTATGTTCGTTTATAAACCACCCCGGCGTCTCTCTATGTGACGTCTGGGTCTTCAATAGTCATTCGTGTTGGGTCTGCATCGAAGACATTTAGGGTGTGGGACGTTGAAACCTAACTCCTGAGCGTAGCCGATGCTTGTGGGAGAAAGTCGGTTTTACCACATCCCTTGGGGTCGAAAATTACTGGCCGCCAATTGCTTTTCTCAGCGCACTCCTCCGCTTATTTAAACGCTTTTGTTGGTGAACTCCGCCTAGGCTAGGTGTCTAGTTATTCTCTTCTCCTATTCTTTGCTTCTGTAGTTCCTCTAATGCTTTGTCTAGTTCCTTGGTCCATTTGATGCGTGTTTTTAATGTCTCTATGCGCTTTATAATCTCCACAACCAACTTCAACACGTCTGCTGCGGCTTCCTCTCGTCTTGTGTATTTAGAAAGAGCGATGTCTGGATCTGGCCCGTGGTATTGATAGTCGTGGAGTTCGAGAGCCATAGATGTCCAGGCAGAAACCGCCTCGTATCCCACATCTTCAAGCATCCTCGCCAAAGTCTTCATCTTTGTGGTGGGCACCCTAGGCACTGCTGTTGACTCAAGCCACCTCCTCTCCTCCTCCGTCTTGGCTAAGGCCTTTAGCTTATCCAGCTCCAGCCTCAAAAGCGCCGCCATGAGGGCTTTCCACGCTTGAAACGCCTTGCCAGCGGCGTTTCTCGTCAACCCCCTTTCTAGAAACTCAAGGGCGAGTTTAGCCTCTACTAAAGCTTCAAGTAATCTGGCAGTTACGTATCCCTCCTCAGTGGGCTTCGGCAAGGGCCTTTCGACGACTTCAACTGCCACGCCCACTCCGGCGGCTGGGTATAAATCTTTGTCTGCTTATTGCCGAGTTCTAACTTTTACGGCGACGGCTGTTGCGTCGAAACAGCTGGTGGTAGCCGCGCAAAGCCTTCAGGAGGACGGACACATTTTGGCTTGTTGTGTATAACTTCGACATTCATCTTTACATGAAGGGCCCCCTCCTAGACATAAGGCTAAGTACTTAGGCGGAAAAAGTCTCGGCGAGGTGGTGAATATGGTCGTCTCGGCAGGCGTTGCGTATGTGTTGGACACGCTCTATAGACAACGCGTTAAACGATTTGATGAAGGAGGTGCGCGAGGAGGCGGCAGAGAGACTGAGAAGTCGCCTCCTCTCCTCCGGCGTCAACGCCGCGTGCCGCCCGCCTTCCGTCTTTAAAATCTTTGACGCCGCTTGTAGGTGTAGTACGTCCTGGGCCCGAAGTCGTGGAGCTCCACGCCGATTTGGGCTAGCCTCTGCCGTATGTGGTCCGCCGGGGCGTATTGCTTCTCCTGGCGGAGCCTTGCCCTGGTCTCTACAAGCGCCTTGACCGCCTCGTCGAGCTCCTTGGGGATCTGCCGCCTCTCCAACACGCCGAGCACATCCGCCATCTCCACGTATTTCCTAAGCGTCGCCAGGGCCGTCTCGCGGGATATCTTGTCTATCTTGTGCAACACCGTGGAGATTATGTACCGCGCCAAGCCGTAGAGCTGCTGGACGGCCTCGGGGGTGGAGAAGTCGTCTTCCAGCGCCGCGTAGAAGGCCTCGGCGTATTTATCCACCTCCAGCTTCTCCCTGTCTTCCTCCCCCGCGTCGGCGACCGCTTGGCTGAGCTCGTCGTAGGCCGTGTAGAGAGTCTTGGCCATCTCCTCTGTCTGCTCCAGAAGCTCGAAGCTGAACTCCATGGGCTTCCTGTAGTGGCTCATGGCGTATGCCAGCCTAAGCGCCTCTCCGCTGTGTTTAGAGAGGGCCTCCTTAATCGTAATTATGTTGCCGAGGGATTTAGACATCTTCTCGCCGCGTACCGTGAGGTAGCCCACGTGTATCCAGTACCTCGCGAAGTTGTCCACGCCGAAGTACGCCTTGGCTATGGCTATTTCGTTTTCGTGGTGGGGGAATATCAGGTCTGCCCCGCCGCCGTGGAAGTCGAAGGGGGCGCCTAGGTGCTTCGTGGACATGACGACGCATTCCAGATGCCAGCCGGGTCTGCCGGGGCACCACGGCGAGTTCCACCAGGGCTCCCCGGGGCTCCAGCTCTTCCAGAGGGCGAAGTCCAGCGGGTTCCTCTTGCCCGGCTCGGGCTCCACCCTGGCGCCCGCCACGAGCTCCTCGATCTTCTGCCTCGACAAGACGCCGTAGCCCGGCACCTTCGACACTTCGAAGTAGACCGAGCCGTCGGGGGCGACGTAGGCGTAGCCCCTCTCCACCAGGGCGGAGGTCCAGCTAATCATCTCCTCCACGTTTTCGGTGACCCTCGGGTGTGCGTATGCCGGTTTGATAAACAGCTTCTTGTTCAGCTCGAAGAACTCGGCTATGTAGCGCTCAGGCACCTCCCTCCACCTCTTGTACGCCTCGTGCCCGAACTCTTCCCTGGCTCTGTTTATTATCTTGTCGTCTATGTCTGTGAAGTTTATCACCAGCCTCACCTCGTACCCCCTCGTCTCTAGGTAGCGTCTAAACATGTCGAAAAAGACGTAGACCCGGCCGTGGCCCACGTGTACGTGGTCGTAGGGGGTGATCCCGCAGACATATCCCCTGGCAAGACCCGGCGTGTACGTGACGAAGTCCTCCACCTGTCTAGTCGCCGTGTTGAAGATCTTCACATTAATGCGAAACTTCAGTATTAAAAATAGTGAATCGGTTTGATGCCGGTAGGGAGCTTGGCGGGCGACGCGGGGTCTCGTGCGTGGGTTGTGGTAATGTTTGAATGTTTATATATCTGTGTCATCTTGGGGGGCGTGGCTTTTTCTGAGGTTGAGAATAAAGTGAGGTCTCTCCTTTCTGGCGCCGAAATCACTAGAGTGAGCTTTGAGGGGCCTAACCTCTGTATTTACATAAAGAAGCCATCCGAGACTCTGCTCGATATGGTTGGCGAGGTTGCCAAGACGTTGAAGAAGCGGGTTGTGTTGAGGGTCGACGCCGGCAACAGGTTGCAGGAAAAGAAGGCGGAGCAGATAATTAGAGAGGTGGTGAGCGACGTCGAAGATGTGGTTTTTGAGGAAAGCGGCGATGTGTATATCTACTTGGCGAAACCCATGCGGGAGAGGGAGCTCCGGGCGGCGGCTAGAGAGGTTTTTGTAAGGACTGGGTGGAGGGCCGTCATAGAGAGCGGGGTGCCGCGGGATAGGGTGAGGTTGCCGACGCATGAGATTGTGGGGGTTCGCCGGATATTTCACGGCGCCTACGCGCAGAGGAAGGAGCTTATGGAGTTGCTGGCCCGGTATATACACCAGGAGCCCGTGATTAAGGAGGGGCCTATTACAGTGGCTTTTCTCGGGGCCGCTATGGAGGTGGGCAGAAGCGCGATACTTGTGAGCACCACTGAGAGCAACGTCCTGTTGGACTGCGGCCTTAAGCCCGGCCAGTACGACGAGGATTTCCCCCTGCTAGACGCCGTGGATCTAGACAGGCTAGACGCCGTTGTTTTGACCCACGCACACATGGACCACGTCGGTTGCCTCCCCCTCCTGTTTAAGTACGGCTACAGAGGCCCGGTGTATATGACGGAGCCCACGAAGTACCAGACCTACATCCTCCTTACAGACTACGTGGAGCTGAAGGAGCGGGAGGGGCTACAGCCGAGCTTCTCAAAGGCCGACGTGGAGGCGGTTATATACCACACAATAACCCTCGACTATGAAGAGGTGACCGACATCGCCCCCGACATAAAGCTGACCTTATACGACGCCGGCCATGAGATCGGCTCCGCCATGGCCCACCTGCACATAGGCAACGGGAGGTACAACATCCTGTACACAGGCGACTTCAAATACGGAAAGACGAGGCTTCTGAACCGCGCCGTCTCCAAGTTCAAACGCGTAGAGATGTTGATCATGGAGTCCACATACGGCGGCAGAGACGACGTGCAACCGCCCAGGGTGGAGGCGGAGAACGCCTTGGCTAAGCACGTGTCTGAGACCGTGTCTAGAGGGGGTAAGGTGTTGATACCGGCGTTTAGCACTGGGAGGGGGCAGGAAATACTCTACATACTTAACAAGATGATCGAGGGAGGACTCATCCCGAGGGTCCCTGTCTATGTAGACGGCATGATCGTGGAGACGCTGAACGTCTACCTCATGTATCCCCACTACCTCAACCCTGAGGTTGCGGAGGAGGTTTACGGAGGGGTCAACCCCTTCACCACCTCCGGGAGCGTTGTTATCGTAGACCGCGCCAAGCGTATGGAAGATAGGATAAACCAGATAGCCAAGATAACGCAGAGCGAGGAGCCTGCGATCATCATAGCGCCACACGGCATGTTAAACGGCGGGCCCGTCGTGGATTACTTCGCCCAGCTGGCCCCCGACGAGAGGAACAAGCTTGTCTTTGTGTCGTATCAGGCGGAGGGCACTCTGGGCAGGAGGATCTTAAACGGGGAGCGGGAGTTTGTGTTGAGCAGCTTGGTCGGCGGCGAGATGAAGATCGAGATGCGCATGGAGGCAGTATCTATACCAGGCTTCTCCGGCCACAGCGACAGAAGAGAGTTGATGAAATATGTGGAGCATATAGAGCCTAAGCCTAAGAAGATTGTGCTGATCCACGGGGAGCCTTCCAAAATCGTGAGCCTCGCCACTTCCATAGAGCTGAAGTATAAAATAACCACGGTCATTCCGAAGGTCGGCGAGAGAATCAGGGCGTTGTAATGACTCTCACGAAGCGGGTTGCCACCTTGGGCCCTTCCACCGACTCCTTGTCGTTTGACGAGCTGACACAACTACTCGACCTAGTCGACGGCGTACGCATCAACCTGGCTCATGCAGGCCCAGAGGAGGTTAGGGCGCGGATACACGCCGTGCGGGCCTATGAAAGGGCTAGGGGGCGCGTCGTAGCCGTCCTCGTAGACCTGAAGGGCCCGAGCATACGCGTAGGAAAGACGCCTCCGGTTGCGGTAGAGCCCGGCGACAAGGTGGCGTTTAGGCTGGGGGAGGAGTCCGACGGAGGCTACATCCCCGTACCGGCGAGGGCTTTTTTCCAGGTTGTGGAGCGCGGAGACGTCGTTTTGATGTTAGACGGGAAGCTGAGGCTGAAGGTGGAGGAGGCCGGAGTAGATGCGGTAGTTGCAGTGGCGGAGTCAAGCGGGGTTGTGACCAGTGGGAAGGCTGTGATCGTGGAGGGGAAGGACTACGACGTGTCTCTCCCCGCCGACGAAGATGTTGCGGCTTTGAAAAACATTTCGCAGATGAGCCAAGACGTGGACTACGTCTCCGTAAGCCTCGCCAGGAGCTGTAAAGACGTTGCCAGCGTTAAGACCGTGCTGGGCGAGCTGGAGTTCGACGCGCAAGTCGCCGTAAAGATAGAGACTCGGAGGGCGGTGGACAACATAGAGGAGCTGGCTCAATGCGGAGATTACGTCGTAGTGGCCAGGGGCGACTTGGGCCTGCACCACGGCCTAGACGGGTTGCCCCTAGTGCAGAGGAAGATCATACTGACCACTCTGAAATACGGCAAGCCGGTCGCCGTGGCTACCCAGTTGCTGGACTCTATGCAGAACTCGCCCACCCCGACCAGGGCGGAGGTACACGACGTATTTGCCACAGCCTCTGCCGGGGTAGACAGTCTGTGGCTCACCAACGAAACGGCAAGCGGCAAATACCCGCTCGAAGCCGTTAAATGGCTGTCCAAGATCTTAGAGAGGGTGGAGTACAACGTAGCCCAGCTCCCGCCTCCTCAAAATACCCGAGACCGGTTCGCGAAGGGGCTTGTGGAGCTGGCCAACGACCTAGGCGCAGATATACTAGTATACAGCATGACGGGCACTTTGGCGAGGAGAATAGCCAAGTTTAGGCCGTTGCGGGCGGTCTACGTGGGCACTCCGAGCGTGAAGGTGGCCCGCGCCCTGTCTCTGGTATGGGCTTTACAGCCCCTACACATACCGGCCGAGGGGTACGAAGACGGCTTGGAGAAGCTTATTGCAATCAGACAAACTGGGCCTTTTGTGGCGACTTACGGCATTAGAGGCGGGATCCACCTTGTGAAGGTTAAGTTCTAGCGGTAGAAGATTATGCTGGCGTATCCAACCGTCTCATCTCTGTAGCCGCTGGTGTCGCCGGACGTTGCATGTTTCAACAAAGCCACGTTGTTGTGTCCAAGCTCCTTGGCTACCACTATAAGAGAGGCTATGGGCCCTATTCCGCATATGGAGATGTCGAATTTAGAGGCAGCCTCAAACAGCCCCGCCTCGTCTAGTCGCAGTATCTTGCTGATAGCTATGTCGTCCTTCCTCACGGTGACGTCGTGCGGCTCGTAGTGGTTAAAGTCGCTACTGGCTATCACATACACCTTCTTCCCGTACTCCTTAATAGCCGCGGCGACGGCTCTTCCGAGCTCTCGAGACGTCGACAGCGTCTGCCTCCACATCACTATGGGCACGATCTTTACGTCTCCGAAGTAATACTGTATAAACGGTATCTGGACCTCCACAGAATGTTCTTTAGAAAAGGCGTGGGGGTCGTCCTCAAGCTGTTTGTAGTGGGACATTATTCTCTCGGCGAGCTCTCCGTCTATTTCCACGCGTCCCAGCGGGGTCTCCCACACGCCGGACTTCATTATGGCCACCGGCGCCCCGATTCCGTAGTGGTTAGGACCCACAATCACAAAGACGTCGGGCTTCCCGAACCCCGCCAACGCCGAGTATATCCACGTAGCCACAGGCCCGGAGTACATATACCCTGCATGAGGCGCCACGCCCCCCAACGCGTCGGCTCCAAGCTTTGGGAGTTGCAAAGCCTTGGCGCCTAACTCGTGCTTCACAGCCCAGTCCAGCTGTTGCAGAAGCTCCTCTCTGTCAGACTCGTAGAAATAGCCGGCCACAGCAGGTTTCCTTACCCGCATCATGTCAGCCTTCAACGCAGTTATTAAGCATTTCCGCCCCGAGATGCTTTAGGCGAGAAGACAGCGACAAGACTAGGTCTGCACCAGCCGCGTTTCGAAGTCCTCCGGCGGCACTGGGAGGTCTTGGTCAGGCTTCAGCCCGCCTCTTTCTCTCAACACCTGCCGGGCCAGAATCCAGAAGATCAGAGCGAGGCTCTTCCTGCCTTTGTTGTTGCAGGGGATCATGAAGTCTATGTACTGATGCGACGTGTCTGTGTCGACCAGCGCGACGACGGGGATGCCCATCTTGGCAGCCTCAGCAACCGCCTGCGCGTCTAGTCTCGGGTCCACCACAAAGAGGAGATCGGCCTCTTGGTAGTGTGGAAGATTTGGGTTCGTCAAGGTGCCTGGGATGAAGCGCCCAGTCAAGGCCTTACACCCCACGAATTTGCAGAACATCTGTACAGGCTTGAAGCCGTAGGGTCTTGTGGTGTGCACCAGTATCCGGTCAGGCTGATACCTAGCGATGAACTTGGCCGCTGTTTTTAGACGCTCGTCGATCTTCTTTATGTCAAATATCCTAAGCCCGTCAGGTCTCACGGCAAATATAAAGCCTCTGTCCTCCAGGTATTTATTAGAAAGACGGGTCCCCAGCCTCACGCCGGCGCTTAGGTACTTCTCCAGCGGCACTAAATACTCATACTGCATCTCCTCTGACATACGAAGTGCGCCAATAATAGGGTTAATAAAGTTTTTCAAGAAGGCAGGAGGGCTATCCTCAGCTTGGTGCTTCCCACCCTTACGACGGCTTGCCTACCCACGTTTTCGACTTTTACCAGACGCTCTCCTCCCTCCTCCACCAGATACGTCCCGTTGCTACTGCCCAAGTCCTCCACGACGACGCCGTTTGAAGTAACGATGAGACGTAGGTGCCTTCTCGACACGGCGGGGTCCGGCACAATTACCTGGTTCTCCACGGCTCTGCCCACCGAGATTACGGCCCCCGGCGTGCCTACCTTGAACTCGAAACGCCTACCCACTAGGGACTCGACCGGGCTTTCAAGAACCTCAACGACCAAAGAAGCGGAGAGGGGCTCTTTAAAAACCTGCGTCGTCTTCCTCGTGGTGGCTTCAGGCTTGTAGGCGCCGCAGACCCTGCACGTCAAAACATCGTCGCGGTTCTCTGTACCGCAGACAGGACATCTCCAAGGCATCACCCCCCGCCGACGGTCTTCCTTAAAAACATAACTAGTTCGGCGGCTGTGGGCCTCTCTGTCGGATCTAGGTGCAACATCCTAAGCAGTATTTCGTCAAGCCATGGAGGCACCTCGGCGTTGTAGGCGCTCGGCGGCGGGATTTTGTATCCATTTTCCACGAAGACGTTGGGGTTTATGCCTGTGGCGGCTTCGTATATTACGCAACCAAGCGAGTATATATCAGACGCGAAAGTCGCCATTCCCCTCTTCACCTCAGGCGCCGCGTAGGCAGGCGACATGTAGCTACTACGCACGTATCCCCCGGTCACCACCTTTGCGATGCCCATATCGCCAATTTTCGCCGTCTTCCTGTCCCTAGTAAACATGATGTTTTCAGGTTTGATATCTAGGTGAACGACGTTGTGCCTATGGATGTCGTAGAGACCTTGGGCCAGCTGTCTAAACAGCTCCACCACCCGCCCCGCCGGCAACCTCCTGGCGGTTCTCAACAGATCTCTAAGCGTGCCCCCCTCCATATACTCCAGCAGGATATACGGCGGGTTTTTCAAATACTGAATAACATCTCTGTACCCAACAGCAGGCAGATAGACCTCGTAAGCCTTCACCACGTAGTCCGACTTTATCTCCAGGTATCTATTCATCTCTTGGCCAAATATGCGCAGTATACCCTCATCGCCGGCCAGCGGAGAGCCGTAGTCATCTACATAACGTAATATCTTCGCAGCGTAGACGCTCCTTCTCTGTTTCACCGCTAGGACGTAGCTAAACCCGCCAACTCCCAGGAGCTTGATCACCTTATATCTGCCGCCCAGCCAGGAATAGAGCCACCCCACGGGGACGAGGGGCGAGAGGTACAACACTCTTTTATACGTCAGTACGTATGCCAGGACAAATGCGGCGGTGGCAACGAGTCCCAGGAGGTCTCCAGCCGCCGCCAGTAAATACGCCGCATTAAGCGCCGCCACAGACGCCACAAACAACGGCAACGCATCCACTAGGGCCAACACGCTACCTGCAACTATAGACACCGATATGGAAGGCGTCGACGATAGGACGGCCGCCGGCACCAACAACCAATATAGACGACCTAGTCTAGTCGGCTTAAACGTATATAGGTACATTAAAAACACAGACAACCCTGTAAACACGCCATCTACAATATAGTATATATATGTAAACCTTTCGTCCAGGTAATACTCTGTAAATAAGAAAATCTTGACAATAACTGTAATAACAAATATGATTATTATAGTGTTTTTGTATCTGTCAAACAGCGCCCTGGAAGAAACCAGCGCCACCAACAAAGAATTCACAAAAACCACCACGTGGTCCACAGAAAGGATTAACAGGAACGCGGCGAACACGGCCCACAACAAGGCTATGAAATGCCTATAGAGCCGCCAGCCGAACACGGCGGCTAGAAGTGCCGGCGCCGTTGCTAACATGTCCCACACTGGTAACCGAAAAACGCGGAGATTTAAGTATACATATAGTAGACGTAAACGGTTAACATATTTAATCTGCTATTCGAGAAGAGTCGGTGTTGCTCGACAGATACGGGAGGCCGTTCCTGAAAGTCCGGTACGTGGTTAACGACGAGTGCAACTACAATTGCGTCTTTTGCCACTTCGAGGGCCAATTTAGGCGGCAGGGAGCTTACTTAACCGCGGAGGACTACGGATTCGTCTCGTCTGTCTTTGCCTCTTTTGGCGTCACCGACTTCAAAATAACGGGGGGTGAGCCGCTTCTGAGACGCGATATAGACCTAGTGGTGGCAAATATAGCTAAGACCGGAGCCCCAGTCACGTTGACAACCAACGGCTACTTGCTGAAGAGATGGGCGGAGAGGCTGAGCGTCGCCGGACTGCGTAGAGTAAACGTGTCGGTACACACTGTGGAACCTGATAAGTACTCGAAAATCACCGGCACCCCGCCTGACCTCCTCAACGAGGTTCTGCGCGGCCTCTTCAAGAGCAGGGAGCTCGGCATATCGATAAAGCTCAACGCTGTTGTGCTGAGAGATGTGAACACCGACAGGAAAAGCGTTAAGGAACTTGTCAAGCTCGCCTCGTCGCTGGGGGCATCTCTGCAGTTCATAGAACTCATGCCCAGCGGACAAGGCGCAGACGTGTTCAACCAGTTCTACGAGCCGGTAGAAACGGTTGTAAAAATCATCGCAGAGTTGGGGGGGAGTCCTGTTGGGCTTAGAAGAGAGCTCCACAACAGACCTGTGTTTATTCTAGGCGGCGTCTTTATAGAACTTATTAAAAACTACGGCAACCCGACCTTCTGTAACGGCTGCTCCACCATGAGGCTCACAAGCGACGGGAAGCTCAAGACGTGTATCTACGCAGAGCCCGCCGTAGACCTGTTGCCGCACATCAGGAATAGAGACGTCGAGGGGTTGCTCCATGCCGTTAGGAGCGCGTTAGCCCAGCGGGAGCCGCGGTTCAAGCTCTACTCCTCCTCGTAGTAGGGAATTTCCTCCCCGCCCTCCTCCCGTGTTTGCTCCGACTTATACTGCTCTAGGGCGGATAGCAACTCAGCGAACTTCGTCTCCCACGTCTTAGCCACCTGCTCCACCTCTCTACTCATAGACTCGTAGTAGTTCAGCAGGAGCTTGCCGATCTCCGTGAGCTCCGTCACACCCCGCTCCTTGCCCCCACGGCGCGACTCCACGAGCGGGACGCCCAGCACGTCTTCAAGCTTCTTGATATATGTCCAGATGAATTTATAGGAGTAGCCAAGCCTCCGCGCGGCTGATGCCATAGACCCCGTCTCCTCCAGCGCTTTCAAAATGCTGTAGATGCCCGGGCCTACAAGCTCGTGACCGTCTACGTCAACCCAAATACGCGTCTTTACACGAACCCCCACACAACCCCGTTGGTTCGCATTAAAATATGTTGTTTACTACCGACCGCGGCTGAGTTGGGAAAGGACAGCCCACCTCCCCAGATAGTCGCCTAACCTGATGAGCTCGTTCAGCTTGGCCGTCCTCTCGCCGCCCATAATGCCGGTTTTTATCACCTCAGCCCCGAGCCCCACCGCTATATGCGCAAGAGTCCTGTACTCGGTATCACCCGAGCGGTGCGAAACCACGGGTTTCATGCCGTATTCCTTTGCGACGGCTACCGCTTGGTACGCCCTGAGGAGGGTCCCTATCTGGTCAGGCTTAATTATGACCCCAGTGGCGGCTTTGAGCTTGCCGCCTTCTTCTATACGCTTCGGATTCGTTACGAAGAGGTCGTCGCCGACGATCAGCCTATCTCTGTACTTGTCGGTTAACTCGGCAAATGTCTGGAAGTCCTCCTCGTGGAAGGGATCCTCCACATACACCAAGTCAAACTCCTCGACCAGCTTCCTCACAAACTCCAGTTGCTCCCTGGGCCCCCTCTCGACTCCCTCGTTCCCGTAGACGTACCTCTCCCCATTCCAGAGGCTCGACGCGGCGATGTCAACGCCGAGCCCCATCTCGATGCCCAGCTCCCTGCCGACCTCAGACGCAACCTCCTTCAAGATCTTCAGGGCCGTACGCGAGGATATACGCGGGGTCCAAGCCCCCTCGTCGTTCTTGCCGCCTGTGAAGGAGCTGTCTACCTTCAAGATGTGTTTCAACGTCCTTTTATGAACCTCCACGTTGGCGCGAACTGCCGTGAAGATATCCGGCGGGTTAAGCGGGATGACGAGGAATTCCTGGATGTCGGGGCCCAGCCCCCTGCTGTGTTTGCCGCCGCCTATGACGTTGCCGAGGGGCAGAGGCAACTTCCGCGCATATGCACCGCCGAGAAACTTGAAAAGCGGGATGCCCAACGCAACTGCGCCGGCCTCAGCCGCGGCGAGAGAAGTCGCTATAGCAACCGCGCCCCCGACGCGCTCAAACCGAGGGGTGCCGTCGATCTCCTCAAGCTTGCCGTCTACCGCATACGCCTCAGTGACGTCAAGCCCCACAACCTCCGGCGCCACGAGCTTCTCAAACGCGGCCAAGGCGGCGTCTACGCCGCCCTCGGGGAAATAAACCACCTCGTTGGCGCCCCTAGACGCGCCCGCGGGAGCCGCGGCTCTAGTGACTAAAACTTCGCCGCTCGACGGATCCTCCGCCGTCAGCTCTACCTCGACCGTGACGTCTCCGCGGCCGGTAAAGATTTTCCGTATCCACAAATCCTCGATCTGCATATATTACGAGATGTGACAGGTTTTTATCTTTCCCCGGCGCCTACTCCGGGAGGATAACCTTCTGCTGAGCCGTAAAGACGCGTCTGAAGCCCTCTTTCTTTGTGATTGTGACCACGTCGATGCCCTCGCCGGAGCCTGGGTCGTTCCTGATGGCTGCCTTCACAGCCTTTATGGCGAGGTTGATTGCCTCCTCGAGAGTTAAGTCCTCCCGATACCCGACCTCAAGCGCGCCCATGGCATAAGGCGAGCCGCTACCCGTCGCCACGTACTTCTCCCTTGTGACGGTGCCCAGCCAGTCAGTCATGTATAGGACGGCCCCCTCCTCCTCGTCCACCCCTCCTATTATCGAGTGGACTAGGTATATGTAGGGGCGGGAGTAGAATAAGATAAGAGAGACGTAGTTAACCAGTGCACGAATGGGTATCGGCCTTTTGTGCTCCGTCTTGTACTCCCTCGCACGTAGCGTTAGGAAAGAGAGCACCGACTGGAGGTCGGCGACGCCGCCGGACATGGTGGCGGCCACGTGGTCGTCGATCTTCCAGATCTTCTCCCCGCGTTTATGGGCGATGTAGTAACCCGCCGTCACTCTCTTGTCCGTAGCGAGTACGACGCCATCTTTCACCGCTATTCCAACCGTAGTGGTCATTGAGGGGATGTTGAAAATGCCTTATAAATGTTGGCTAACCCTTTAGCTCTACCTCCTCTATGAACCGCACTTTCTTCACGTTTTGGAATTTCGTGGAGACCTCAGATGCGTACTGGAGAAGCACGCCGCCGATGCGCTCATACAGCAACACCTCGGCCGGTAGCGTCACAGTCAAGACGTCGCCTTCAAGCGCGGCCTTTAGCTTGTCCTCAGACACCCGTGGCAGGTACAGCTTAAGAAGCGCAACGGCCTTCTCCTCCGTGGTTGCGAGCTTCTTGACGACTCTGCCTCTTACTACGAAGGTCTTGCCGGCTAGCGGGTGGTTGAAGTCCAGCACGACGCGTCCGCCCGATATGGAGACCACCCTGGCACGTTGACCTTCGAAATCCACCACATCGCCGACACTTGGAACCACGCCGTGGCGGTGGAACTCTCTAATGGATACTATCTTCACCTTGCCGGGGTCTCTCACGCCGTATGCCTTCTCAGGCGGCACCTCAACCTCGAAGTCCTGTCCCTCGTCGACGCTCAGTAGCGCGTTTTCCACGGGCTCCCAGAGAGGCGTCTCGCCGAGGATTATGAGGCGGGGGCCGTACACCTCCTCCGGCCTGTAGATGCCGGCCTCCTTGGCGACGGCCACCTGCGTGGTCTCTACGACTTTGTTCTCGTCCTTCTCCACTACGGTGTAGTCGAGAAGTATGTAATCGCCTCTAGCGAGGGGCATATCACGCCGTGGATTCAGCCTTTTCTTGGGCCTTGCGTCGCTTTACAAGCCTAGTTATGTATCCTGCCACTCTGTTTCTGACAGTTTTGCTGGGGATGTCTGCAAGCTCAGCGACGGCTTTTTTGTTCTCCTCAAAGTTGTCAGTAAACCTCTCTGGGTACATTTCGAGAAGCTTCTCTCCAAGCGACTTGATATATCTAGGCCTGACGCGACCCATGGCGTCGGAACCTGTGGGATGTATTTAAACATTCACTTTGTCGCGGGAGATCCGCGTGCCGTGTGGTCGTCACGGGTCAGACGAGATGCATCACTTCACCGACTCCTCCTCCGCATAATGTTTATAAACTGTTCTCTCTTGGTGCGCGATGGGCAAGAGGATCCTTGTGCAGAGAAGGGGAAGAGGAGGATCTCAGTTCCGGTCGCCCAGCTGGAAGAGAGACGGCCCCGTCAGGTATCCGCCGCTTGCGGCGGCTTCGGGGAGAGGCTACGTGGTTGACATCCTCCATGAGCCGGGCCTCAACGCGCCTGTGGCTAAGATAAGGCTGGAAAACGGCGTTGAGTTCTTCAACTACGCCGCGGAGGGTCTCTACGTGGGCCAGGTGGTGGAGGTGGGCGAGGCGGCGTCTCCAAAGACAGGTAACATCATGATGCTGGGCAAGATCCCCGAGGGCACGATGATTTTCAACGTGGAGAAGAGGCCGGGGGACGGGGGCAAATTCGCCAGGTCTGGCGGCACATACGCCGTGGTGATAGGCCAGAAACCTGAGGAAAACAAGACCATCGTCAGGTTGCCCAGCGGCAGGTCTGTTGAGGTTGATTCAAGGGGGAGGGCCACCGTCGGCATAGTGGCAGGCGGCGGAAGAATCGAGAAGCCCCTGTTGAAAGCCGGTAAAAAGTATCACAGAGCCAAGGCAAAGGCGTGGAAGTACCCGCTGGTCAGAGGCAAGGCCATGTCGCCGTATGCGCATCCACACGGCGGCGGCTCGCACCAGAAGGGCGGCACCCCGGTGCCTAAGACGGCGCCTCCCGGCCAGAAGGTCGGCTTCATCGGCTCGCGTTGTACCGGCCGCGGATGTGTGAGGGCTAGAGTGCAGAAACAGTAATGGCGATAGATAAGCGGAAGAACGACCACATCTACCTAGCCGCGTCGGAAATTTCGCAAGTGGGCACCTCTTGGCTTGAGGAGGTATTTCTCATACACAACGCGCTTCCTGAGATAGACCTCTCCGAGGTGGACCTCTCCACGCGTTTTTTAGGCATTAAAGTAAATGCCCCGTTTGGCATAGGTGCCATGACGGGCGGTACTGAGCTCGCCGGTAAGATAAACGCCGAGTTGGCCAAGGCGGCTGAGGAGTTCGGCATACCTATATACGTCGGTTCTCAGAGAATTGCATTGATGAAGCCCGAGGTGAGGTGGACGTTTGAGGTGGTTAAACAGAACGCCCCCTCTGTGCCCAAGGTGGCTAACCTAGGCGCACCTCAGTTGGCTGAGCTGTCTGAGGAGAAGCTGGCCGAGTGGGTGGCCCAGGCGGTCGATATGATCGACGCCTACGCCGTCGCAATACACCTAAACCCAGCACAGGAGGCGATGCAACCGGAAGGGGAGCCCCGCTTCAGAGGCGTGTTGGAGAAAATAAAAATTGTAAAGAAAGCCGCCGGCAAGCCCGTTATCGTCAAGGAGGTAGGCAACGGTATTTCAAAAGAGGTTGCCGCCCCACTCACGGGCCTTGCAGACGCCGTAGATGTCGGCGGCTTCGGAGGCACCTCCTTTGTGGCTATAGAGGGCGCCAGGGCCTCCGGCCTGCATCAAAGAGTCGCCGAGACCTTCAAGACGTGGGGCATACCTACCGCGGCCTCCATCTGCGAGGTTAAGTCCGCATATACCGGCTTCGTCATAGCGTCGGGCGGCATCAGAGGCGGTCTCGACGGGGCGAGGGCGATTGCCCTCGGCGCCAACTTCTTCACCATGTCCCAGCCGTTTCTAAAGGCGGTGCTGGAGGGCAGGTTAAGAGAGGAGATGGAGATAGTAGCCGCAGAGGTTAAGGTTGCCATGTTCCTCACGGGGTCCCGCACAGTGCAAGACCTCGCGTTGGCGCCGCGGGTCTACGGGCCAAGGCTTCGGAACTGGATAGAGCAGCGGAGGCTTCACTGCTGAAAGCATTTTAACCCCATTATCTGACAGGTCGTGTCTTGTCCCATGTGCGGTTCAAGGGACTTAATGCTCCTCCCGAGCAACGAGTTTGTGTGTAGGCGCTGTGGTCACAAATGGCCCATGCCGCAGATAGACTACGCCTGGGTCGAGGTGGAGATAAAGAAGGCGAAGCTCTTTGAGAAGTACGTCGACGCGCCTGTGGAGAACTGCCACGAGTTGTTAAGCCATCTGATGAAGGAGCTCGACGAGAGAAACGCCAGGTTGCTAGCCGCCAAGATCCTGCTCCAGAGGGCCGAGAGACGCAAGCTGACGCAGTCGGAGCTCAGGAGGTTGCACGAAGACGCGGAGAGGTGCTTTCAATGATAATCGACGTCTCTAAGAAACCCGACGTCTCTAGATACGCAAAGGCCTCCGTCGAGACCTCTGTCGACGTCTGCAACACGGCGTCTGCCATACGTGCCGCAGTGAACGCATACCGCTACCTCCCGTTTCTGCACCCACTACCTCTTTCAGCCTCCGCCTACTGCAGAGGCGGCAAGCTCTACGTCGAGGGCTTCACCGAGTGGCAAACCGGCGTCGAGATGGACGTCCTCTTCGGGGCGTTGGTGGGAGCCGTGGCCTCCGGCTCCACCGCCTTGAAGAACCTTTCGGTAGACGTGAAACGTAAAGGCGTCGCGCAACCCGTCACGCCGCCGCAACCCGTAGAGACCGCTCTTACTAGAGTGGGCGACCTTCTGGCGTCTGCATACGGCGAGATGGAGATGAGGAACCTAGAGCTCGTCAATAAGCCGGTGGAGAAGGGCCACCCGCTCCATGCGGCGCAGACAGCCGCCGCCCTCAACGTCAAGAGGCTCTGCGAACTAGTGGGGGGCTCCTGCCCCGCAGTTCAACACCTCAAAATAGACATAGACATAGCAGACACGCTAAGAACACACGTCACAATCAAGGCCAGAGACCTCCCCCCGGCCCCGGAGGCGCTTTTCGCCGTGGGCGTCGCGTTCCTAAACATTTGGGATATGCTGAAAAAGTGGGAGAAAGACGAGGAGGGTCAGTACCCACATACCAAGGTTCGGGTGATATCGCTGGAGCGGGGCTAAATAATTAATTTCTGGCTAAATTGAGGGGATATGTTTCCCCAAGAGGTTGCGGATGTCATAGACACCGTATTAAGACACAACGCCTGGAGGAGGGGCGAGACTATAAATCTCATCGCCAGCGAAAACGTAATGTCGCCTCTTGCGGAGCTTCTCTACGTGAACGACCTCGCCGGTAGATATGCAGAGGGCACGGTGGGCCAGCGGTACTACCAGGGGACGAAATATGTAGACGCGTTGGAGGACTCCCTATCCAAGCGATTTGCCAAGGTCCTCGGCGCTGGGTTCGTCGACGTGAGGCCGATCTCAGGCACCGTGGCTAACTTAGCCACGTATTTCGCCCTGGTCCCCGAAGGCGGCCTCGTCGCCTCTCTGCCTGTGAAGTTCGGGGGGCACATAAGCCACAACACCGTCGGCGGGCTGAAGGCGCTTAGGCTCAAGGCTGTGGAGTTGCCGTGGGACGTGGAGAACTTCAACATAGACGTAGACGCCGCGCGTAAGGTTATAGAGGAGAAAAGGCCGAACCTAGTAATTCTCGGCGCATCGCTTTATCTATTTCCGCATCCCGTCAAGGAGATAGCAGAAATCGCAAAGACGGTGGGCGCATATGTGCTTCACGACTCCGCACACGTCTTGGGCTTAATAGTCGGCGGCGTTTTCCCAAACCCGTTGAAAGAAGGCGCCCACGTAACCACTGCGTCAACCCACAAGACTTTTCCGGGACCCCAAGGCGGGCTTATAGCCACTGTGTTGGGGGATGAGACAAACGGGCAGATACAAAGGGCGGTGTTCCCCACCTTCACCTCAAACTACCACCTACACCGCTACGCCGCCACCTACGTGACTCTGGTCGAGATGGAGATGTTTGGAGGAGAATACGCGGCCAAGGTCGTGGAGAACGCCAAGGCGCTGGCCGAGGCGCTTTCTGCGGAGGGCATCACGCCGGTTGCAGAAAGGCAGGGCTTCACGAAGACGCACCAAGTGGCGGTAGACGTCTCCAAGTTCGGCGGCGGCGACAAAGTTGCGACACTGCTTGAGGAGGCGAACATAATAGTCAACAAAAACGCCCTGCCCTGGGACAAAAGCGTGTTGAAGCCCAGCGGAATTAGAATAGGCGTCCAGGAGATGACGCGTTTCGGCATGGGGAAGGACGAGATGCGAGAAATCGCTAGATTCATAGCGCGTGTGTTGCGCGGGGAGGATCCGGCCTCTGTTAGACGCGACGTAGCGG
>DAITPC010000006.1:0-5926 GCA_036833835.1 Pyrobaculum sp.
TTCGCAACGTGTTTTTGGGGGCAAGTCTTTTCTGCTTTACTTATATTTTATGTTTTTTGATGTTTATAAAGTGTGTTAGCCCGCACCAGCTGACACTGATGTCCAACGGCGTTTATAAACCCCCTGGGGTTAACAGGGAATATTTCAACTATAGTTACGTCTGTTAACGTAGGAGAATTGAAACTGCGCTTTAACACGCCATGTGTTAACGGCGTAATCCATTTAATCCCCGGCGCACGGAAAAACATGGAAATCACAGTGGGGAGATGCTACAGGTTTTCTCTCGAGAAGCTACGTCAATTCCCCTGGGGCCGCTACGTGAAGTTCGCCTTTCTTTTCGGCTCAGCCGCCACGTCTAGCCGCGCCGAGGATCTCGACATCGCCATATCTAAAACCGATTTGGAGACCTACGCAGAGGTGTTGACCGAACTCGCCATGTGGCTGGGGGTTAACGAGGACTACATCGACCTCGTGGAGATAGGCAGAGACACGCCGTGTCCCCTAGTCCTTGAGGCGTTGAGAGGCGTGCCGCTGTATGTGGAGAACTGGGACCTGGTATTCCCCATATTCAATATCTGTCAAGACTGGGAAACAGACGCCAGAAAGCTCAAACTCCACGAGACGCTCGTGGCGCGATGGCGCGGATAAAGACACTCGCCGAGCAGCTCCTCAAGCTGACAGAGTTTCTAGACCAGGAGGTGTCGAAAGGCTTTGACCTAAGCGACTTAGGCCAACAGCTGAAGCTTCTCCACGCGCTTCAGCTACAAGCCCAGCTCTTGATAGATATGGCACAAAGAGCCGCCGTCCTCCTCGGCGAGCCCGCCCACACCTACGCGGAGGCAGGCGCCGCACTGGCGAGAAAAGGCGTCTTCACCCAGGAGGATTTAAGGCTGTACAGAGCGGTAGTCGGCTTCCGAAACGTGCTGATCCACGGCTACATGGCCTTGGACTTGTTGAAAGTTTCGCAGATACTCGCCGGACGGGAATACAGAAAGCTAGCAGACCTAGCCCTCAAGATTTTAGAGGCCACAAAAGACCCCTAACGCCATCCGCCAACACCGAGACGTAGTCCGAGGGAAAAAGATGCAAGCCCAACGGTCAACACCCGGACTCAACCCGCCGATGCGCCCACCTCCGAAAACCGCCGCCAGGGGGACTTCCAACGGTGTCAGCGCTCTCTAACAGCCGCAATCCTCACGACGTTGCCCATCCCAAGGCTTCGCCCACCACGCCGCAATCCCGCGCGGCCAGCCTGGGGTCGCAGAGAGACGTTACACAGCCGCGCATCCTCCTCAAAGCGCGTCTCCGCATCACGGACAGGTTCGGTGAGGTGCTTGAAACAGCACACCAGAACCCGGGCCTTCCTGCCGGCTCCGCCGTCAATAACGTTTTTATATCTGGGCGGCGGCCGTTTCGTGTTTGACGTGTCGGCCGTCGTTTACGACCTGCCTAAGACCGCGGCTGGACGCGTTAGGAAGGGTGAGAAGCCGCCTGCAGAAGACATCCCTGCCCTCTACGCTGGCGCCCTCACGGACGGGCTAAAGGGGGTGGGGGCAGAAATCGCCGGGCTAGACGACAAAATAGAGAAGACAAACCAACACATAGTTTTTGACAATGTGTATATTGTTGATATAAGTTGGATAAACGTCAAGGTGTCTGTCTCTCGCTAAATGCGCGTCGAGCGGCTCCTCCTGGTTTTTTGCCTCTTCCTCTTCTCGCACCTCGTCGTGGTATCTCTACCCTACGCAGAGTGCGAGAGGTCTTACGAGGTAGAATAATGGTGGAGATCTATTGAACAAGCGACGGCACATGACTCTGTTAAACACAGTTCGTCAACTTTGATCTTTCTCCACTCATTTGTCTGGTTTTTCGTGACTAACTCTTTCCTGAGGCCTGTCTATCTGCCGCTTCTACTCTCGCTTCTGCTCCTACGCCGGCCGAGCCCCCCACGGCTCTACTTCCACCTAGCCCTGGTGTACGTAGCTACGCTAACCACGCACCTCTTCCCGTTTGGATGTCCCCTCACAGGGTGTAGCTGTCTTTTCCTGCATCGCAGCGACATCTCGGCGCTGGTCACGACAGTCGTGGCGCTGGTGCTTGGTCTTATCGTAGCCGTGAAAATAGACAGAGCCACAAAGCTAACATATCTAGCGGCAAGCGTGGTGTTAGCGGCAATAGTTCTATCTCAGCTGACCCCCGCCCTAAGGGGTTCTCCTTAGGCGGTTCACAGATCCCCCCATCTGTTCAGCCCTACACCTGCCGCGTGGGAGACAGTGGGGTGGACGGAGATCTCCCCCACTTTTAGGCAACTGCCCCCTCCGCATGCGTATTTTTGGCGTAGGAGATTAAATACGGCTGTAAACTCTCTTATCCCAGCCCTAAAGGGCGAGCGGTTGTGAAAGCCGTCAAATCGCAAGGCGCTACATGTCTTTCCAAATACGATAATGATTTATCAAATTAAAATACTTTGAAAGTCGGTAATAATTTAGTTTAAAGTCTAACGTAAAAAAAGGCTAAAAAATGGCGGGATTATGGCTACAGTCCGGGCATGGTGGGGTGGAGTTATAACGAGCTTGGCGGCGATGGTGATCGTGGTTGTAGTTGCGTCGTCTCTACTAGTTGCACAACCAAACAATAGCGGCTTAAACGAGCCTTATAAATACGCAGAAGTACACATGACTCTCCATGGTATGATCGTAGCGTTGTCGCATCATGACATATTGAAGACCACAGAACCACTCCTTTGTTCAGGTGGCTCTGTTAATTTTACGTGTCTTTTATCGAAAACAGACATAAGCCCCATCTTACGCGTGCTGAGGAAAATCGGCGTTGAGCCCGAAACAACTCCCGTCTTATACAACTGGATTTTGGTGTTTGTAACTTCACAGATGGCGTATGGCTTTGGCGAAACGTAACAGTCGTAAAGAGTTGGAAACTTAGATGGAACAACGAGACGGTATACGTCTTCCAAACTTCAATAAAGAAGTCGTTGGGAGAGTTTATTAGACTTAAACGCGAGCTTTCGGAGGCCTTTTTTATAAAGCAGGTGTTAAAGAACGTGACCGCCATCGCCATACACGCCGATAAGATAGCTGTTGGCTCCTCCAACGGTACGGTAATTAACGGTAAGGGTAAGCCAGATCTCAAGTCCGTGGAAAGAATTAAACAGTACTTAGGGACAAATACGGCGATGTTAAAACAGAGGTTTATTACACACAAGGCGCAACTCCCTTAGTGGAGATGGCTGGCGATTGTCCAGTCTATACGCATTTCAGATCAGATGGACAGCATAAATACAACGGGGAAGGGTCGTGCACGCTCGGCTTCTTAGGTTACCTCTACGGTGATCCCAATCTGCCGGTGATAATAACTGCGTGGCATTGTTTCGCATTTGTAGGCACGGACCGCACGTCGCCATATAGCGTAGAAATTTCCTTCTCGTCGCCGAGGTGCATATTATGTAGAATTACAGCGCCGGGTAACGGCTTCTTCAACCCAAGCCCCTATGCCTGGGGCCCCTCCCTACCGCAATTATATGTATTATCAGATTCTGCATTGATAGGAGTTAGAGAACCTAACTACTTTGAGAACATGGGCCTAAGATTCGGCTATGTCAGAAAGGCTGATGGCTTCAAAGACTTGCCGATAGCGGGGAGACTTGGGAAGTATGACGTTAAGGTGGGAGACGGGCTGTGGCTAAGAAAGGGTCTTACTGGCGAGACAGTAAGCTTGGTCGTTAACTCGCTGTGCTACAGCGTGGGCTATGTAAAATACTACGCCGCAGTGGGTTTTGTACCAGTTGTATCATGCCAGTTATAAAATATTTTTTTGTAATTTTCATTATTATTATAGTTTATTCTCTCTTATCTCCTCTATACCCTATTGATTTATATTTTGTTAACTGCTTTATTACAGCTGGACCCCCCATGAGGTTAAACACTACGTGTACTATCTATTATCTAGATTGCTTCCTGCGGTATCTTACTTTTTCTCTTATTATCCATTCTCGGCTCCCCTCCCTTGTTATCGCTATTTCTCCTGCGTCGTCCAACTCCTATACATATTTATATCCACGTAGGAACTATAATTTACACACATATAATACTTCCTGCAATTTTGCATTTCTACTCGTTGCTGTTTTTAATTATTTCAGGTTTGGCGTTAATCGCCGGAGCGCCGCGGGTACAGACAGCAGGTAGAAACGCTAGGGCCGTCTACTACGCAGTCTCCATAGTATGGTTCATCTTTACATCCGTATGTGCTATAACTGTCGCCGCGTCGGGTGCCTGTTCAGCATCTACGTAGATCACGCGCCGCTGGTTGCCGAAAAGCCCAGCTGATACGCCTCTTTATACAGCGGAGATTTTCATGACGTCGTCATAAGAGAAGCCGCGTCATGCCCCCTCCCCAGAAAGCTCAGGTATACGAGGCCCGGCGGCCCTCACGTTTGCTCCACCTATGCAGGTGGCGGCTTTGATGCGCGACGGCAAGACTAAAGCGTCGGTGAGTGCTGTGGATATAGACGCTTGACGTATCCGCACAGCAGAGATGTTGCATGGGGGTTTGCCTCCTTAGAAGACGAGGCGCCGGTGCGCGTCTCGGAGGAGCGATCTGTTTATAGTCACGTTACCAGGCGGAGACTATCGGCCCGCCGGGATTCGAACCCGGGACCGCCCGTTATAGACCCCGGGGCGTTCGGAGGGTGTTGTGCCCCGGGGGGCTGTCTACAGCCGGGCGCTCTCGACCGCTGAGCTACGGGCCGTGGCCGAAAATAGGAGAAACGTAGATTTAAAATCTTTTCGTCTCTGTTGGCTTCTGCGACGTTGCTTTATGGTTTTCGTACACGGCGGCGTCTAGGTGTACCTCTGCCGCGTTTTCTAGATAGTCGATGGTCCTCACGGCGTGGATTGTTTGGAGCTCGCCGTGTGTGCTCTGCATTGCGGCGAATCTCCGCGAGGGCATTGAGGATAGGTACCGGGCGATTGCGGGGATTTGGGGGTTTTGGTGTATGTTGTGGAGCTCCTCGGCGGCGTCTTTGAGGATTGTCCACACCTCCCGCGGCGGCTTCTCGGCGTGGAGCTCCCTGACGTGGTCGACGGCGCGTTCGTAGTAGCGCGCCAGCTGGATGTAGAAGGCGCATTTGGGGGTTGGCGCCTTGGTGCAGAGCCTGTTGAGGCTCAGCCTGAGGATGTCCGTCTCGTCGTCGGCGGCCTGCACGGTGGTGCGCGTCGCAGTGCCCTGGGCGAGGCCTTCCAGCAGGAAGAGAAGCACGTCTAGCATCCTCCCCACTACCTCCTCCTTGTCCATGTACCTATCCACGTACCGCACCAGGTAGCTACCGCCGGATTCCTCCAGCCGCGCCCCGATCTTGTCCGCCATCTTCCTTACCTCCTCAGACGCCGGCACCTCAAGCTCGTCTAGCCCAGCGGCGTAGCCCGCCACCACGGCCGCGGCGAGACCCACGTCGGCGGCGGCCCTACGGAAGGCGAGGGGCCTAACTCCCACGAAATCGCCCTCCCAAAACACCGAAACCTCATCGGAGACAAACGAGGAGGCCACTCTCTTGGGTAGATAGACTAGATAAGACCCCCTGAGCTTGATAATCTTCCTAGTTTCCATAGCATTTATGCATTGTATAAAAATTTGAGTACATATGATGACTCTCCCCCAGCTCCGTCGGCCGGCATGTGCATACAGCGTTAATCATAGCAAACATGTTTTTACCTACGACAATTTGCACTCCCATGAGACAGGTAAAGAACCTGAAAACACCAGTCCTAATAGCAGTGGCGGCGATAGTTATCATCGTGGCGGCAGCCCTTCTCGTGATGCAGCCTGGCGGAGCTCCGGCGCCTTCTCCATCGCCTACATCTCCGCCGGGTGGCGGAGCTCCGGCGCCTTCTCCATCGCCTACATCTCCGCCGGG
>DAITPC010000006.1:6026-24108 GCA_036833835.1 Pyrobaculum sp.
CTCCGCCGGGTGGCGGAGCTCCGGCGCCTTCTCCATCGCCTACATCTCCGCCGGGTGGCGGAGCTCCGGCGCCTTCTCCATCGCCTACATCTCCGCCGGGGTCTGAGCTGAGGGGTGCGCTTACTGGAGGAGGTGCGACTTTTCTGGCGCCTCAGGCGTTTGCTTGGTCTAAGAAGTTTCATGATGTCACCGAAGGCAAGATCCAGGTGAATTACCAGTCTATTGGTTCTGGGGCTGGCACTGCTCAGTTCCTCGAGAAGAAGCTGGATTTCGGCGCCTCCGACGTGCCTATGCCGAGGGACAGGTACAGCCAGGTGGCTGGTAAGTTTGTACAGTTTCCTGTGATCATAGGCTCCATCGTGTTGGTATATAACGTGCCGGAGATCGCGTTTGAGAAGACCGGCAAGTACCTCAACCTCACCTCTGAGGTTATTTCGCTTATCTACATGGGCGAGATCAAGCAGTGGTGCGACCAGAGGATCAAGGCGCTGAACCCCGGCCTGGCCGACAAGCTCCCATGTAAAGACATAGTGGCGGTGCACAGAAGCGACGGCTCCGGCACCACTGCCGCCTTTACGCTGTATCTGTCTCTTGCATATCAGCCGTGGAACCAGACGGTGGGCTGGGGCTTCACGGTGAAGTGGCCAGCCGACGAGAAGGCCAAGGGACAGGGCGCCAAGGGCAACGAAGGCGTAGCCCAGGCCGTGTTGCAGACCTCTTACTCTATCGGCTACGTGGAGTTCGCCTACTGGGCTAAAAACAAGGACAAGTACGACAAGGAAGGCGGCGTGGCGTATATACGCAACGACAACGACGGCAAGTACTACTTCCCCACGACAGAGAACGTGGCCATGGGCGCTGTCGCAGGCCTTCAAAGGTACGCGAGGAAGTACGGCGTGTTGCCTGCTCCCGACGGCGACTGGAACCCCGTGTCAATAGAATTTGCCAATCCGCCGCGGGGCTACCCGATCTTGTCCTTTACTTACGTCTTCTTGTGGAAGGACTACTCCGCTGAGGGCTACGGCGACGCCGCAACTAAGGTGGCGCTTCTGAAGCAGTTCTTCAGGTGGGTGCTCACCGAGGGCCAGAAGCGGGAAAACGTGGTGGAGGGGTACATCCCATTGCCGAGGGAGGTCGCCGAGTTGGGTCTAAAGGCGCTTGAGCTCGTAAAGCCATAAAAATAATTCTGTATTTTTTTCCCCATGCTTGGGCTTCTCCTCGCCGTCCTTTTAATCCCCTATCTAGTTGCGGCCTACGGCCTTCTCTTTGTGAAGCTGAGATGGGGCTTGAGGCTTTTCGGCGTGTTTATCATGTTGACGATTGGTCTTTTGATGGTTATGTTTTTTGTGGAGGCCTACCCGATAATTGTGCGTGACGGCGTCGCGGTGTTTTTCCAGGCGGATTGGGACCCCGTGAGGGAGAGCTACGGGGTGCTCCAAGCTCTTGTGGGCACCGTATTGACGTCTGCCATGGCCATTGTGTTGGCCATGCCCATGGCGGTGGGGGCCGCGGTGACTATAAACGAGATTCTGCCCGCCAGGTGGAGGGAGGTGTTCGGCTCCTTGGTGGACCTCACAGCCACCATGCCCACGGTGATCTTCGGCCTCTGGGGTCTTTTCGTGTTGGGGCCCTTCCTCCAGGACCTAGTTAACAGGTTGGCTGGCGGCGTCGTGATGACCTCCCCATATACGCTCTTCACGGGTAGCGTTTTGTTAGCCATAATGATAACCCCCTACGCCGCGGCGGTGATCAGGGAGGGCTACGCCCTCGTGCCCAAGCCTGTGGAGGAGGCTATATACGCCGTAGGAGCCACCAGGTTCGAGGCGGTTCTGATAAAGCTGAGGTACATCCGTAATTACATCCTAGGCGGCTTCTTTCTTGCCCTGGGCAGGGCCATGGGGGAGACAGTGGCTGTGGCGATGGTGGTGGGGGGTAACTTCGCGCGCCTCACCACGAACCTTTTTGATAGTGGCATAACCATCTCTTCGCTGATAGCGCTTCAGTTCCCCAACGCTGCCGCGTATCAATACATGGTACCGGCGTTGTTTACAGCGGCATTGCTTCTCGCCTTGTTCGGACTAGTCATCAACGCAACTGCGATATATATAATCCAGAGGTGGCAGATATGACAGTTGTGCGGAAGGTGGTTAACTGGCTTGGGTTGGGGCTCTTCGTCTTTCTCGGCGTAGTTGCTGTTGTGCCGCTTTTCCTGATTATAGGCGATATTTACATCAAGGGGATAGATGCCATTAACAAACTCGGCGGCCTCTGGCACTTCCTCACGGCGCTCCCGCCCTCCCCCTTCGACGAGAAGGGGGGCATCGGGCCTATGCTGGTGGGCACGTTGTATATGACCGCGCTGGGCACCCTCTTCGGCGTCGCAATAGGCTTCCCGCTGGGGGTCTACATAGGCGAGATGCGCAGGGAGAAGTTCGCCGGCGTCGCCAGGGCGGGGGTAAACGTCTTGGTGGAGTTCCCCACCATAACGATAGGCTTGTTTGTCTACGCCGTGATGAGCCTCGCGAAGGAGGATCTTAATCGATATGTAATGGCGCCGCTCTCAAACGCCGTTACGGCGGTGCTCGGCGGCTGGGCTTCCTACTTTATCGGCCCCCTAGGCGGATATAACGCATATGCAGGCGCCGCGGCGCTTGCGCTCGTGATGATTCCCTACGTTGCTTTAATCACCGCGAGCGCCTACGCCTCCATAGAGCAACCGCTCCGCGAGGCGGCCTACGACATAGGAGGCCGGGAGTTTAACGCCTTGTTTGTGGTGTTGCGAAAAGCTGTGTCGAGGGCTATCCTCACCGCGGTGTTAATAGGAACTGCAAAAATTGCAGGTGAAACTGCTCCGCTTTTCTTTACGGCATTTGGCAACTTCTACTACGCCCCATTTACAGAAGCCACAGGCGCCGTGTCGCTTTGGATCTGGTACGCAGCTCAGACTCCATATGATGTCCAAATAACGTCGGCGTACGGAGCGGCGGCTGTCTTGCTTACGATCATATTAACGATCTTTATAATTGCACGTATCAGGAGGTGACATGGCGAAGGTAGAAATCAGGGATCTCCGCGTCGCTTTCGGTGCCTCTCCCGTGATCACCGGGGTTAACCTCTCTATACCCGAGAAAAGCATAACGGCGCTTATGGGACCTTCGGGGAGCGGCAAATCCACAATCCTGAGAGTCCTCAATAGACTTATTGAGCTCTACCCCGAGGCCAAGGTCAGCGGCGAGGTTTTCCTCGACGGGCAGGACATATTTAAAATGGACCCGTTGGTGCTGAGGAGGAGGGTGCAGATGATATTCCAGATCCCCAACCCCATCTCCAACCTCTCTATCTTTGAAAACGTGGCGCTGGGCCTTAAGCTCAACCGCCTGGTGAGGAGCAGGAAAGAGCTATATGAGCGGGTCAGGTCGGCTCTTGAGAAGGCCCAGCTCTGGGACGAGGTGAAAGACAGGCTTAACATGCCTGCCGGCAAGCTGTCCGGCGGCCAGCAACAGAGGCTTTGTGTCGCGAGGGCCCTCGCCTTTGAGCCGGAGGTTCTGCTCGCCGACGAGCCCACCGCGAACCTCGACCCAGAGAATACGGCTAAGGTGGAAGCGCTTTTCCTCGAACTAAAGAAAGACATGACCATTGTGCTGGTGACCCACTACCCTCCACAGGCGGCGAGGATAAGCGACTACGTGGCCTTCCTATACAAGGGACAAATAGTGGAGTGGGGACCGACAAGAGACATATTTACTAAGCCAAGGCACGAACTTACAGAAAAATACGTAACTGGAAGACTATATTAACAAACTAAAAATAAACAAAAACCAAAGGAGCAATATTTGAAATCTTAAATTAACTGTTGCAAAGATACTTTATAGCCTGTATCTTGTTTTGTGATTAGTATATATAATTATATATAATGATGGATAATGTTTAAATAATTAAACAACTCTTACCCCATGGCTGGTTCAAAAACTCTCTTGGGTGTGATTGCGGCTGTAGTTGTGATTGTGTTGGGTGTGGTTGCTTGGATGGCGACTCAACCGCCCGCCGGCGCTCCCACCGCGACATCGCCGGCACAGATCCCGTCGCCGACTTCTCCAGCTCAGACGCCTACAACGGCCCAGACTCCTCAGACGCCTCTGCCGACAACCCCCACCGCGACCCAGTCGCCCACAACAACCCAGCCGCCTGCGGGTAAATGTCCCGACGAGATTGTGATCGGCACGCCCATGCCCATCTCCGGCAGATACGCCGCCGAGGCTCAGTACTCGCTGTGGGGCGCCCTTGCCGTAGTTAACTGGATCAACGACAAAGGCGGCGTAGACTGCGGAGGGAAGAAGGTGAAGGTGAAGTTGCTATACAGAGACAGCGAATCCAAGCTGGAGCTCGCCCAAAGCCTTACGGAGTCTCTCATCACGAGAGATAAGGTCCACTTCCTCCTGAGCCCCTACGGCTCTGACTTGGCGTTGGGCGTGTCGCCGATTGCGGAGAAATACGGCGTGTTGATGGCGGTAGTAGGCGCCTCGTCTGACAGGATCTTCCAGCAGGGGTTTAAGTACGTGGTGGGCGTGGCTGCTGTGGCCAGCCAATATATGGTGCCTGTGTTAGACATGGCGGTGAAGACGGATCCCGCTGTCAAGAGGGTTGCCATCCTCTACAGAGACAGCGAGTTTAATATAATGGTGGCCGAGGGCGCTAAGAAATACGCGGAGAAGCTTGGTCTTCAGGTGGTGGTTTATGAGAAGTACCCGGCGTCTCCGCAAGACTTAACGCCGCAGATCCTAAAGGTTAAGCAGGCCGCCCCCGATATAGTCATCGTGGCTTCTCACTTCGCTGATGGTCAGCTGGCCGTGAGGCAACTGGCGGAGCAGAAGGTGGATGCCAAGCTCATCGCGTTGTCTGTGGCCCCTCTGGTGCCCGACTTCTACAAGGCCTTGCAGACCAAGGCTGAGTGTGTGGTGGGCCCCTCCCACTGGGAGCCCGGCGTCAACTACACGCCGGAGCTGGCGAAACAGAGGGGCGTTGAGTGGTTCGGCCCCACAAAGGAGGAGTTCGTACAGTACTTCAGGCAGGTGGCTAAACAAATGGGAGGACAGGAGGTGGACCCCGGCTACCACGCCGGCTGGGCCGCCCAAGGTGTGTTAACCATCCTATACGGGGTGCAAAAAGCCGGCACTGTCGAGTCGGACAAGGTGTTGGAGGCGCTTAATAAGGCGAGGTTCACGACGTTCTTCAGCGAGTTTAAGCTGGATCCGGCCAACAACCTAAACGTGGCACACTCCATGGTGGTGATTCAGTGGCAAGGCGGGAACAGAGTGGTCGTGTGGCCGGCCGAGGTCGCCGAAGGCAAGCTGGCGTACCCGTCGTTGAGCTGGGATCAAAAGGCCGCAGGTCAGCTCTGTAAGTAGAATGGAGGTAATCCCTTATTTTTTAACCGGCCTTATCATAGGCTCTATCTACGGTCTCATCACGCTTGGGCTTAGCCTGATCTTCGGCGTTTTGAGGGTGGCCAACGTGGCCCACGGCTCGTTTGTGATGATCGGCGCATATGTGGCCTTCTTCGGTTTTACGCTGTGGAACATGCCGCCCCCCGTGGCGGCGTTTGGCGCGTTGGCGCTGGGCGTGGGGCTGGGCGCCTTGGTTTACTACGTCGCTGTGAAGCCCTTGATGAGGGCCGGTGAGTTGAACATATTGGTGGCGCTCTTTGCGTTGGGGCTTCTGATAGCCGAGGCGGCGCGTATGGTCTGGGGGCCGGACTTCCGGGGGTACGCCTGGAGCATAGGCTCCCTGAGCTTAGGCGCACTTGTGGTGGAGCTCTCCAAGGCCCTTGGCGCGTTGATGGCGCTGGCGATCGCCGTGGCTCTTGAGTTGCTCTTGAAGCGGACCTACTTCGGGAGAGCGGTGAGGGCGGTGGTGCAGGATCCGGTGGGGGCCCAAGTGGTGGGGATAGACGTGGAGAAGGTCTTTCTGCTCAGCACAGCAATTGGCATAGGAGTTACGACTATGGGCGGCGTTTTACTAACGCTTTTCATACCAGTCGGCATAAACCCCTACATGGGCGGTATCTACACGTTGATTAGTTTCGTAATTGCTGTGATGGGCGGACTGGGCTCCATCATGGGCGCCTACGTGGCAGGTCTTCTCTTCGGCGTTTTTCAATCCGTCGGCTACTACGTCTTCTCGCTACTAGGCTTCGCACAGCCCTTCGAAATGGCGCTCTTCCTCGCCTTCTTGCTACTGCTCCTCATACTACTCTTTAAGCCCACCGGTTTGTTCAAAATATGAAGCCGCACATCCCCATCGGGATATACTTGGCGTTAATGACGGTGGCATTTGTAGCCCCCGAGTACTCGAAGCTTATAGCCTCGGTGGCGTTCTTCATGGCTCTTGGACAAGCGGTAAACATATTCATAGGTTTGACGCGGTATGTAGATTTCGGCTATGTGGCTTTTCTGGCGATGGGGGCATACGGCGTTGGCGTTGTGTTGACATACCTCCCCGGCTTGGGTCTAGCCGCGTTGCCTATAGGCATGGCCTTAGGCGTGGCCATGGCCGCGGGGCTTGCGGCCGCTGTGGGGGCCATAGCCCTGCGGCTGAGAGGTGCGTATTTCGCAATTGCGACAATCGGCGTAAACGAGGGGATTAAACACTTCATAGTGGGGGCTAACATCTGGGGCGGCGGCGCAGGTCTTATACTCAGCTCTGCGATGTTTAGAGAATTTGGCAGAGAGACGGCGCTGTTTCTGGCAAACGTGGGTTCAACAATACTCATTCTCCTCACAGGCCTGCTCGCCGTCGTGGCCATGTATCTGATCCAATCCGGCAAGGCGGGCTACGCCCTGGCGGCAATTCGTCAAGATGAAGACGCGGCTAAGGTGATGGGGATCAACTCCACGAAGTACAAGTTAATGGCCTTCATGACCAGCGCGTCTCTGTCGGGGCTGTTGGGGGCTTCCTACTTCGCGGTGGGCAACATGCAGGTGTTTCCAGAAAACGTTTTCTTCATCGAATACATCCTAGACGGCATGGCGGTTATGTTCCTCGGCGGCGCGGCTACGGTGACAGGTCCCATAGTGGGCGGCGTTATATACTACTTCACACGCGACCTAATAGGTACGGTGTGGCCAGGCGCCCAGGCGTTGGTGACGGCGCTCCTCGTGTTTATAATAGTGGTTCTACTGCCCAGAGGCATCGTGGGTACCCTTAGACTTTATCTACCGCCTAAAGCCAGAGAGTTGTTGCCATGACGCTTCTCAAGGTGGAAAACGTGGTTAAGAAGTTCGGCGGGCTGAGGGCAGTAGACGGCGTGTCCTTCGAGCTTGCAAAAGGCGAGTTCCTCGCGGTGGTGGGCCCCAACGGCTCGGGTAAAACCACGCTCCTCAACCTCATAAATGGGGTGTACAAGCCAGACGAGGGGAGGGTAATATTTGACGGCAGAGACATTACAGATCTGCCGCCGTATAAAAGGGCCAAGCTCGGCATGTCCCGTGCGTTTCAAGTGCCGCGGCCCTTCCCAGAGAGCACAGTTATTGAAAACGTGATGGTAGGCGCGATATTCAACGGCGGTTACGACTTGAGAAAGGCTAGAGAAGTCGCTGAGGAGGCGTTGAGATACGTCGGCCTATATGAGAAACGGCATGAACTCGCGGGGAGGCTCACATTTAACGAGCTGAGGCTTTTAGAGCTCGCCCGCGCCTTGGCGGGCAACCCCAAGTTGTTGTTGCTGGACGAAGTTATGGCTGGTTTGACGCCGAAGGAGATAGACGCCATAGTCCATTTAATCAAGAGGCTGGCGGAGGAGCGGGGGATTGCCGCAATCTCGTTAGTGGAACACAGAATGCGCGCGGTGGCGCAGCTGGCGCATAGAGTAATCGTGATGCACCAGGGGAAGGTGATCGCGGAGGGGCCCCCCGAGAAGGCCTTAAACGACCCCAAGGTGGTGGAGGTGTATCTGGGGAGGCCATGGCGCTGAGCGTTCAGAACCTCTCCTCCGGCTATGGGAGGCTTCAGGTGTTGTTTGGCGTAAGCCTGGAGGTGCCGGCTAAGTCCATAATATCGCTCCTGGGGCCCAACGGCGCTGGGAAGTCCACCACCCTCTGGACGATCATGGGCGTGGTGAGGCCTTGGGAGGGGAGAATTCTGCTGGAGGGTAGAGACGTGACTAAATTGCCGCCTCATGAAAAGGTGGAGCTAGGACTAGCGCTTGTTCCCGAGGGGCGGCGCCTCTTCCCGGAGATGACCGTGGAGGAGAACCTGCTGATGGGGGTCTTCACGAAGAGGGCCAGGGATAAGGCGCGGGACACCTTGGAGTTTGTGTATGCGCTCTTTCCACGGCTGAAGGAGCGTAGACGCCAGAGGGCGGGGACCATGAGCGGCGGCGAACAGCAGATGTTGGCTATCGCCAGGGCGCTTATGTCAAGGCCGAAGGTTCTGCTTATTGACGAGCCGAGCGCCGGCTTGGCGCCTAAGATAGTCAGCGACTTGTTCCAGGCCGTGAAGCGGCTTAAGGAGGAGATGTCGGTGTTGCTGGTGGAGCAGAACGTGGCGGCGTCTCTTGAGATAAGCGACTATTCATATGTAATTGAAAACGGGAGAATCGTCCTCCAAGGCAAGCCGGAGGAACTTGCCCAAAACGAACATGTAAAGAAGGCCTACCTAGGCGTGTAAATATGAAAATCATTTTTAAGGACGTCGGCTAATACCCATCATGAGAAGACTGTTGGACATCGCCGAGGAGGAGATTTCAGAAAGGCTTAAGGAGGGTTCCAGGCTGGCGGTGGCGGCGCTCTCTATGGCGCTTAGAGAGGACGCGAAGACCGAAGAGATAAGAGAAATAGCCTCAAAGCTACACAGGCTCCACGACGAGATTTCTGACTTGGCGGTGGAGGCGATTGCGCGTTACAGCCCGGTGGCCACCGACCTCCGCTTCTTAAAAAGCGTCTTGTTCGTCTCGTACGACCTCTACAGGATCGCCCGTTATGCATACGACATAGCGGCGGTGAAGGAGAAGCTGGGGGGTGGTTGCTGGTCAAAAAGAGTGGAGACAGTCGGCGAGGTGGTTAAAGACATGGTGACCAAGGCCGTAGACATGTTCCTCAGACGCGACACGTCCACGTTGGAGGAGGTGGAGAGGCTAGACGACGAGGTGGTGGACAAGAGCTACGAGGAGGCGCTCCTAGATGTGTTGAGAGGCGCCGACAGATGCAAGGTGATGGAAACCGTGGTGTTACGCCTCTTGGAGAGGGCCTCCGACCACGCCGTGTATATCACATATCACGCCTATTATCTCGCCACGGGGCAGGCCAGGCGTAGCTAGCCGGCGGCCGGCGAGAAGACTCGGCACAGTTTTCACGTTACCGTGCCTGTAAATAACGTGCACATTCCACGCCTCTGGTTAGGCAGAGATATCTGTGTATGTTGTTTTCGATCTTCTCGTTTCGGTATTTCAAAAGACGTCTTAACGCCTCGCTTTTGACGGCTCTCCAGTTTTCCCCCGGCGGAATCTCCAGCTTCACCCGCACGATTACGAAGTCCTTGTCGCTCTGTTCTGTGTAGTCTACAGCAACGACCTTAAGCCCGTCTAGGCTCTTCCTTATCTCCTCCTCGAGCTTATCCAGCTCAATGACAGAGAGGGGGAGCTCCAGCCTGACCAGAACAATCTGTTTCTCGCTCCACCTAGGCGTGTAGTCGACGACGCCTGAGCTCAGGAGGACCATGTTGGGCACCTTCAGCTCGTACCCCGTGTCTAGGATGAGAGTTGCGTAGAAGAGCCCGATCTCGGCCACCCTCCCCTTGTAGCCCGGCGCTACGTAATCCGGCGAGAAGTACTTATACGCGGGGAAGAGAGTTGCCTGGTAAGGCAGTTGAGACGCAACTATCCTAACCGTGTCGCCCACCTCCACTAACCTTGTGGTTAAGATGATAATGCCGGCGAACAGGTTGCCTAAGATAGGCTGGAGGGCTAAGCCCAGCACAAGGCCGGTCACGGCGCCGCCGAGCAGGGCGAGCTCGGCGCCCAGGCGGGAGATAGACATCGCAAGCAGCAACACGGCCAGTATGCCGATGACTTTTATCACGTTGCCAACGGCGTAGGCCCTCTCTTTCACCCTATCTCTGAGGTACAGTATCACCGCGTTTCCCACCACATTTATGGCAAAGCCTCCGGCAACTACTATAATCAAGGACTTCACCAGGTTGAGCTGTTCTGAGTCTAGGATTATTCCAAACAGGGGTAGAAACAGCTTGATGGAGTAGTATAGAGTGACGGAAATTATCCCAATCAGTACAAGCTTGGAAAGAGTTAGCGCTAGCAGTTGCCTCTTCATTTAATCCTCCTGTCTAGGAACCTGTCTATAACCGGGGGCGTGGTCTTTTCAATCACGTGTCTAAGCAATGTGGCGGCGTTGACCGCATCTCTAATATCCAGCAACTCCACCGGCGAGTGGACGTATCTCGTCGGTATGGAGATGGCGGCGGCTGGCACCCCCTCCCTCCTAAAGGCGATGGCCATGGCGTCTGTGGTGCCGCCGTAGAGGACCTCAAGTTGATATGGGATGCCGACTTCATTCGCGACATTTATTATATGGTCTCTAAGGGCTGGGTGGGCAATGAAGAGGCCGCCGCGACCCCCATCAAGCACTTTTATGGCAGGCCCCCTCCCTATCTTCGTCACATGTAGCCTCTCATTGACGCCAGGGACGTCTGCGGCTATTGTGGTGTCCAGCGCGATGGCGTAATGCGGGTTAATCCTCTCCGCGGCGATCTGAGCTCCTCGGAGGCCTACCTCCTCCTGCACAGTCGCCACGGCGTAGAGAGTGACCGGTACCTCCCCCATCTGTCTAAGGGCGTAGAGCATTACAGCGACGCCAACTCTATCGTCGAAAGCCTTCCCAGTCACCACATTTTCGGCGAGAGTCACCAAGTCTCTATCTAACACGACCACGGAACCTACGGCTATGCCCATCCTATCCACTTCTTCCCTGCTCCTAGCCCCAACGTCAATGTACATATCCTTAATCTCAGGCGCCTCCCTCTCCTTGCCAGACGGCGTAATGTGTGGCGGCATGACGCCCACAACTCCCCTCACCCACCTCCCGTCAGTAGTCCTAACCCACACCCGTTGCCCCGCCAGAGTCACCTCGCTCCAGCCCCCTATAGGCCTGATGCGTAGGAACCCGTCCTTATCTATGTGATCAACGATAAGTCCGATTTCGTCCATATGCGCCGCGACCATCGCCCTGTAGTTAGTATCTCCCTTCTTAACGCCTACTACGTTGCCCCAGCGGTCTACCACCACCTCATCTACATACGGCTCCATCTCCTCAACCACCACCCCCCTCACCTCGTCCTCGAAGCCTGAGGGCCCACGCGCCTCCGAGAGCCTCTTTAGAAGCCTTAGGAAATCCTCCATGGAACCGCAGAGAGTGAAGGTTTAAATCCTATAACGCGTTAATTCCGTGACGCTGACCTACGCCCCTCCCTGGCGCGACACTGCTCAGTACATAAAGCTCAGGCTTGAAGAGGCGTTGCGGGAGGCCGAGTTAGCGCTGAGGTTTCTCGAACAGGATCTTTACAGAAACGCGGCTGGGAAGGCATTCCAGGCGTGGAAGGCGTTGCTAGCCGCCGTGGCGGCGCGGCACCGGGAGGTAATAGCCAGGCGGTACGCCGGCGTTGTTAAGGACAAGACCGGCAAGACGAGGTCAAGAGCCGATATGGTCGTAGCCCTCATGCCCACCACAAGGATGAGAGAGACGGCCTCTGCCCTGGAAGAGATATATGGAAGAGAGTTAGTACATCTTACAGACGTAGCCTTAAACCTACATGAGTTTCAATACAACGGTCTCGACGCCGAAGGGGTGGCCAGCCGTTACACAAACCTAGAGGACGTTAAGAAAGACATCAAATACCTGGCGGAGAAAACCGTGGAGTGGGTAAAAAAGTTGTCCGACCTTCCCCCAGCCCCTTAGGGAGGCTCACAGCTCCTCATCCGTTCTCTCGGGGCGGGTCGCCGGCCAGCCCGCGTCAGCGCCGCAGAGTTAAGACCAGCTGAGAGGGTCCGTATCGAGAGGTTCCTCCTTGGTTTTAAGTCCCGCAAACGCCTTCCGCCGTAGCTGATATCTAGACGTGAGGGCGGAGTATACGGCGGACCTGGGGGTGTTCGTAACGGCGGCAGACGTGGCTTAAAGACAGCCCATAATCCTCTCTATGATGCGGCTGGCCAGGCCTTCAAAAAACTTTCTGCCCAGCATGTTTATGGGGCCTCTCTGGACGCCCTCGAACACCCACCTATACCTCCCGCCCCTCTGTTCTATGCGGATCTCGAAGGTCAGCTCGCCGCCCGGCACCACGCCGCGCCCCACGTAACGCCCTGGCTCCTCTCTTATGTACACCCTAGGGGTCTTGAAGAGCGGCACATCCAACGAGATGGAGAGGACGTGCCAGCCCTCTTTGAGCCCTTCGTAGATCCAGCCGAGGCAACCAGTCATCTCCTCCACGCTCCGCCGCGGCGGCCCCGCCAACGTGCCCTCGAACCGGAGCTCTAGATCGCCGCTAGACACCAGCCGCGGCTTGGGGTCGGAGGTAGTTTACTATGGCTTGGCCCAGATACGCCAAGAAAGGCTTCTCCGGCACCACCGCGGGCGTCACGCCATATTTAGCCAAGGCTTCTGCTGTGACGGGGCCTATGGAGGCCGCTTTGCAACGTCCTGTGTTGAGCGCCTTCGCCACCTCGGCGCGGAGGCTCTCGTCTAGGGAGTTGAAGAAGGCGTCTACCGCCACCGCGCTTGTGAACACCACAAGGGAGCACTCGCCCTTAAGCACGAGATCCGCCACGGCCCTGGCGTTGCCCGTCTCCTCGCTACGGTAGGTCTGTATGTAGGCCACCTCAGCCGCCGTCTTCCTCAGCTCCTCTAAGAACTCGGTGTCCACAACCCCGTAGAAAGAGACGGCTACCCTCTTCTCAGCCAGCCGGGGGCCTGCCGTCTGCAGGAGCTCGTCGCTGGTCTCATACGTCGCCCTGCACTCCACGCCGAAGTGGGTTTTGACGTTGCCCGCCGCCTTGGAGCCGCGGCAGTATACCTCCATCACCTTCAACCTCTCCTTAAGCTCCTCGTAGACCCCGGCGGCTCTTGCCAGGTTTGCGAGGCTGAAGGCGGATTGGCCGGTCATGAATATGAAGACTTGAAAATCTCTGAGTCTCTTCACGAAAGCCGCGACGTCGACATTAGACTCCTCCACTTTAACCAGCGGCATGTAGAGAGGCTCTATGCCGTGTTTTAACAAGACCCTCACCAACAACTCGGCCTTGCTAGGCCTGCCTGAGGTGATGACAACCGCCATATGATTTCCGAATTCCCTATATAAGTGCCACCACGGACCTCCGCGCCCGCCTAGACGCCAACGGCAGAGCTCAGCCGCCGACTGCATGGACCCCGGCCTCACGCCACGACGCCGGGATACCCAGCCTAAGACGCGGAGCGATGCGCCGCGGGTACGTGAATAATATTTAAAAATCAAGAAGCAGATTTGACTTCTATGAGACGTAGACATCTTTTAGCGGCTGTCGCCGGCGCCGTCGTGGGTGTGGGGCTTTTTTATATGTCGCGCCTTGTTACAAGTGGGGAAACCGTTTTTAAAACGCTTATGCCTGAGACCGGAATTGTGTTGAAAGCCACTGAGAGGGGTTTTGTAGTCAACGACCTGGTGAACCCCGTGTTGAGGTTCTCGCCTGGGGAGCAGGTCGACGCGGAGCTTCGTAATTTGTTGCAGGAGGAGACTGTTGTACATTGGCACGGGTTTAAGGTGGATTGGCGTAACGATGCCCATCCGGCGTTTACGGTAGAGCCGGGCGGGAGGTATAGATACTCTTTTAGAGTCGCCAACAGGCCCGGCACATACCTCTACCACCCCCACCCCCACGGCCTCACCGCGAAGCAGACCTACATGGGCCTCCTAGGCCTCGTCTATGTGGAAACCGAGAGGTCTAGGCTGGGCTTTACACACGGCCTCAACGATCTTCCGCTTGTTTTAGCAGACAGGAGGGTGGCGGGCGGCGTTGCTAGGTACGATCCCACCCCCATGGATCTCGTGACCGGTTTTCTGGGCAACGTGGTCGCGGTAAACGGCGTTGTTAATCCCGTCTTTAAGCTCCGGAGGGGCACGTATAGGTTGCGACTTGTCAACGCCTCTAACGCAAGGCTTTATCGACTTGCCATAGTCAGTGACAAACACAAGATGCAGCCAATGACGCTTATAGCGGTGGATCAGGGATTCGTCGAGAGGAAGGTGGAGGTAAAGTCGTTGTTTTTAGCCCCCGCGGAACGCGCCGAGGTATTAGTAGAGTTTAAAGAGGAGGGCAGGTACTTCCTAAAGAACACCCCCTTCGACCCCATGCACAACGAAATGGTAGATATGCCGCATGCGCACCACGGCCCCCACGGAGGGGCGCCGGTCCTGGATGAGGGCGCAGAGTACACAGTGGCGGAGTTCCAGGTGGAAGGCGTTGGGGAGTTCATAGAGGTGGCGGAGCTTCCAGACCCCCCTCCTCCCCCGCCACGTGTCGAAAGGACGCGGCGCTTCCACCTGTCTCTGTCGGGGATGCAGTGGGTCATAAACGGCATGAGCTGGGATATGAAGAACCCCCTTAGGGAACATGTGAGCGTAGAGGGTGGGAGCGTGGAGCTGTGGGAAATCACCAACGACGTCCAGTCTATGCCGCATCCCATGCATCTACACGGCTTCCCCATGTGGGTAGTTGAGAGGAGAGACAGCCCGCCGCAGGTGGCGGAGATGGCCGTGGACAGATCCGGGCGGCTACCCACGGACCTAGGCCTTAAAGATACAGTGCTTGTGTGGCCAGGCGAGACCGTTGAAGTAGTTGTGCAGTTTGAGAATTTCAACGAGAAGCAACTCCTCCCATTCCACTGCCACAACCTAGAACATGAAGATCAGGGCATGATGATAAACATCGCAGTGAATCCGGCGTGAGACCCAGGGGGCCATGCTTAGTCTGTGGCTTCTTCTAAAGGCTGTGCATCTCCTCGCCTTCGCCCTCTGGACCGCGTTGGGTCTCGGCGCGTACCTAGTGGCGGGGAAGGTTTGTAACGATAACATTCTGAAGAGGTATGAACTAGTTGCCGTGATCCAGGCGCTGGCTTTGGCGGCGCTCGGCGTCACAGGTTTCTTGATGGCCCTTCGCCTGGGGTTCCCGGGCTGGTCTAAGGCAGCTGGGATGCTTTTCCTAATTTTAGTTCTTCTGGAATTAGTCCACCTCTCTGCGGCTCGGGGCTGTGACACTCTAAGGCGGAGGGTCAACGCCTTGACGCCGCTGTGGGCTACGCTACTCGCCGCCGTTCTTTACCTAAAGCTGTACAAGCCTACACTCCCTATATAGCGGCTGATGCCGTCTCTACCGCGATGATAACCGCGGCGAAGATCGTCGCAGCGCCCGCCATCTGTCTGAGGGTCAGTCTCTCGACGCCCGCGACTTTAGCGTAGAGCTGTGTTATCAGAGGAGAGATGGAAACTAGTATAGTCGTCAACGCAAGGCCCACCGCATCCACGGAAAAGGCAAAGAGGGCAGAGCCAGCGCCTAGGTCTAGGAGTGAGGCTACAGCAAAGGGGAGGGACTTCACCACCCTCAGTTGTCGCTTTACCGCCAGGTAGATGCCTAGGGCTATGCAGGCAGAGGCGGACCTGAGGTAGGCGATTACCGCCGGGTGGACGGCTCCCATCGTGGCGAGCTTGACGGCGGTCATGCCCAGAGACCACATAACCGCCGCCGCAACGGCGGTCGCTATGCCTAGGGGGCTGAGCCTGGCCTCCCCACCCCTGGCGAGGAATGCGACTCCCAGCACCACGAGCAGAGAAGATAGGACTAGCCACTGAGATACGTTCTCCCCCAAGAGGAAGGCGAAATACTGGGCGACGACCACGTAGATATATGCGAGAGGCGCCGCCACGGAGCCGCCCACCTTGTGAATCGCATAGAAGTAGAGGCTGTCCCCCACAACGAGCGTTACGAGGCCGCTGGCCACGGCCGCCCAGAGGCCGGGGACGGGTTGCACAAACGCAGTGGCGGGAGCCATAAGGAGCGTGACGTATAGCAGGCGGGAGAAGTTAACCGCCGTTGCGCCAAGCCGCTCCATGTGTCTCTTATAGAGGAATATGACGAGGGCCCAGATTGTGGCTGCTGTGAGGGCGGCTCCTACGCCTACGAGGTTCATTAGAGTGGTTTAACTGGGGTGGAGGCTCCGCAGGCTAGGCACCTCATCACGAATATCCTCCCCTCTTTTTTCAAGTCGGTGTCTATGGAGTTGCAGACTGGACATACGACGTAGTACCTTATGAAACGTTCATATACCGCCTCCACCACCTTGGGGGACTTCTCGCCGTGTAGCGTCAAGACGTCGCCCTCGATTGTGCCCGGCACGGCGAGCTCCTTCTGGAAGAACTTAGCCATGAAGTAGACGTCTCTGTTGAGCCTCTTGGCTATCTGGCCGAAGTTCGGTATCACGGTCTTGCGCGGCAAGTTCTCCACCTCCATCTTCGGTATTTCGGCCCTCCTCTGGGCCTTGGGCGCCACCAGCTTATACGCCCGCTCAAGCAGGGCGAGATACTCCTCGTCCATCGAGCCTAAGAAAGGGGGAGGTATTAAAATTAAGCTGGTTTAAACCAGTACGTGATGTAGCCCTCGCCGGGTCTTCTGTCGACTACCAGCCGCATCTTCATGCCGGGTTTCAACGTCTTAGGATCGGCGTCTATCCAGGCCGTTACGTTGAAGCCGTCTGGCATCTTCACGATCCCCACCACGTAGTCGCCTTGGTGGGAGAAGCTGGCGGGCTTCACGTTTATCACAGTCCAGGTGAGTAGCTCGCCCTCTGTGCTCGTCTCGCGCCACTCCACGTCTGACGTCTTGCACCTTGGGCAGTCTACCTGCGGCGGGAAGTACTTCGTGCCGCATCTCCTGCACTGCGTGTACATCAGCCTGCCCCGTTGCAACCCCTCTATAAATTTCTCTATCTTGTTTACAGACAGCGTAAACCTCAGCCTCAACTCACGTACGTCGACCCACAGAAGCGCGCCGCTTTTCGGGTTTCTATATACCGGGAGGCCCGTGGCCGTTATTAACAACTCCAGTTGCTTCAGAGGCTCTCCGTACAGCTTCTCAAGCGTCTCCACCACCGCGGACGCCACAGACTTCTCCACCGTCGACATGCGAGACATGGTCACGGCGTTAGGCTGAGTATTGTTACGAAGGCGTAGTGACCCGTGCCGCCTATGTTGTGGGCGAGCGCCATGCCGTTTTTTATAGGCGCCTGCCTGCCCCTCTCCGCCTGTTGCCTAAGCTGTTTCGTGAGCTCGGCGATCATGGAGACGCCCGTGGCGCCGATTGGATGCCCCTTCGCCTTCAAGCCCCCGTCCACATTGACAGGGATCAAGCCGCCTATATAGGTCTGACCCTCGCGGATGAGCTTGTACCCCTCGCCCCTCTTGGCAAAGCCGAGGTCCTCATACGCCATTATCTCCGCTATGGTGAAGCAGTCGTGAACCTCCGCCACGTCTAGGTACTTCACCGGATTCTCCGGGTCTATACCCGCCTTCCTGTAGGCCATCTTAGCCGCGACTTGAGCCGCCTCAAGCCCTATGAAATCCGGCCTCTTGCTCAAGTTCGCAGTGCCGTTGGCGTAGCCAATTGCCTTAATCCACACGGGGGTGTCCGTAAGCTTCTTAGCCACCTCCTCACCTGCGAGGATAACCGCCGAGGCCCCGTCTGTGATGGGGCTGCTGTCGTACAGCTTAAGCGGCCACGCCACGTAGCGCGAGTTGAGACACTCCTCCACAGTTATTGCCCTCTGGAACTGGGCCTTGGGGTTCAGCGAGCCGTAGTAGTGGTTCTTCACAGCCACCTTGCACAAGTCCTCCTCCGTCGCGCCGTATCGGTGCATATATGCCGTGGCGTAAAGCGCGTAGTAGCCGGGGAACGTTAAGCCGAAGTTTTCAAACTCCCAGAAGTAGTTCCCCGCCCTGCCTATGAACTCCACAACCGTCGGCGTAGGCGACTCGTTCATCTTCTCCACGCCGACGG
>DAITPC010000006.1:24208-61126 GCA_036833835.1 Pyrobaculum sp.
GCAAAGAGACGTCGGCCCTATTCCCAAATTTACTGGTACCTACACCTACCACCGCAACTTTTCTCATGTAAAGAAGAGGTATAGAAATAATTTATTCCTTTCGTTAGGCTAGTTGTGCAATTTATGTAACCAACTTAGCTACCTCCTCAGGTACCTGACCCTTCTCCCTCAGTATTCTTATCAACTGGCGGTACGCCACAAGCTTCTGGATGTTGTTGGCGCCCTCGTAAATTTGAGTTATCTTGACGCTCCTCAGGAACCGCTCCACGCCGGTTTCCCTTATCACGCCGACGCCGCCGTGTAGGTTTATGGCCTCTGAAATGACCTCCTCCGCCACCTCAGTGGCGTAGAACTTAGCCAGCGACGCCACGAAGGTGTACTCCTTCCGGTCCTCGTCGGCGAGCTTCGCCGCTAGGTACGTCAGTAGACGTGCAGAGAAGATCTTGGCCATCATCTCCACGAGGCTGAACTGTATGGCTTGGAAGTAGGCGATCGGCACGCCGAAGGCTTGCCTCTGGTGGACGTATTTAAACGTCATCTCGAAGGCGCCCTGGGCCATGCCCACTGCCTGCGCCGCAACCCCTATCCTAGTCCTGTCGAAGGTCTCCATGGCGTAGAGGAATCCCATCCCCTCCTCTCCTACCCGGTTCTCGTCTGGTACCTCGACGTTTTCAAGAACAAGCTCACATGCGTGGTTTCCGTAGAGTCCCATCTTGTGGTAGCACTGCTCCACCTTGAAGCCAGGCGTCTCTTTTTCTACTATGAAGAAGGTCAGGCCGAGGTATCTCAGCCGCTTGTCCGGAGGCGGGTAGGTGCGGGCTAGCACCACGAAGTAGTCTGCCACGTCTGCGCTACTTATGAAGGCCTTCCTCCCGTTTATCACCCATTTGTTGCCTACCTTCTCCGCCTTGGTCTGGATGCCGGCCACGTCGGAGCCGCAGCAAGGCTCGGTGACCGCAAAAGCGCCGAATTTCTCGCCCCTGGCAATCGGCGGGATGTACTTCTGCTTCTGCTCCTCCGAGCCAAAAAGCATTATAGGCGTGAGAAACAGTTCGTTTGTGCCTATGTACACGCTGAGCCCTGGCAGAACTCTGCAGATCTCCTCAGACATTATGACGCCCATCCTGTGGTCTCCCCCCTGTCCGCCGTATTTCTCGGGGATGCCGATTCCGAAGAAGCCCTGCTCCGCCATCTTCCTCAAAATGTCGTAAGGCACCTCGTCTTTCTCTTCTATCTCCACGGCCCTCGGCGCCACCTCCCTCTCCACAAACTCCCTCACAGCCTTCCTAAACATCTCGTGTTCCGGCGTCAGCACAACCGAGTAGTCTTGTATCGTGTCAAATGGGAACACCATGGCTGCCTCAACGCCACGTTATTTAAATGTTAATTTCGTCAAATCACTTAACTTTTACATATATCTAGTGGAGTTATATTTATAAACCGCGACATCTGATGCACATATGTCAACTGTAAATATATTCGAGAAATACATAAAAACCAGGATATGGGTGAAGAACTACGACGAAGGCGTCCCAGCGGAGGTTGAGATAAAACCAGCCCCCCTCTTTACGTATTTAGATAAGCAAGCCTCGGAAAACGGCGGCAGAACTGCTTACATATACTTCAACAACAGAATAAGCTTCAGAACTGTTGGCGAACACAGCGATAGAGTGGCCGCGGCGCTTAAGGAGTGGGGCATCGGCAAGGGAGACGTCGTTGCGCTCTATCTGCCCAACACGCCGGCGTTCCCCATCGCCTACTACGCCGCTTTGAAGCTGGGCGCGGTTGTAACGCCGATGAACCCGCTCTATACCCCGCGGGAAATCGCGTGGCAGGCGAAAGACGCAGGCGCCAGGGTGATATTCGCCGCAGACGTCCTCTACAAAAACGTGGAGGAAGCAACCAAGATGTACCAGTTCGACCGGGTAGTAGTGGTGGAAATCACTGAATACATGCCGAGTTTAATCAAGCCTCTTGCTAAGATGAAGCTGAAGCCGCCGAAGATTCAATACTCAGGCCGCGTCGTCTCTTACAAGAGCCTCCTCAGCTACAGCCCCACGTCCTATAGGGCAAATATTGACCCTACCCAAGACCTCGCCGCGCTTATGTACACAGGCGGGACCACAGGCCTTCCCAAAGGCGCCGAGATCACCCACGGCAACATATCGTCTAACTTGCAACAACTGAAGCCGCTGTATGACGTCGTAAGACGAAAGAGAGGTCTCAACACGCTTGTTATGATGGGGCTGTTGCCGTGGTACCACATATACGGCCAGGTAGCAGTCATGCATTACGGCATATTCGACGGCGCAACAGTGGTGGCCATGCCCAGACCCGACATAGAGCAGTTGATGAAACTAGTCCAGAAGCACAACGTCCACGTACTGCACGGAGTCCCCACGCTCTACAACATGATAAACAATCACCCCAAGGTGCGCCAGTTTAACCTCCGCAGCCTCGCCTTCTGTATCTCCGGCGCGGCCCCCCTGCCTGTTGAGGTGGCTAAGAAGTTCGAGGAGCTTACAGGCGCCGTGCTTAGGGAGGGGTACGGGCTTACGGAAACCGCCGTGGTTACCCACGTCAACCCGCTTTACGGCAAGGCTAAGGCCGGCTCCATCGGACTGCCCATACCCTCCACCTACGCCGCAATAGCCGACCCAGACAAGCCGGAGCTGTTGCCGCCTAACCAGGTGGGTGAGATCGTGATCTCCGGCCCCCAGGTCTTCAAGGGGTACCACAACAGGCCTGAGGAGAACGCCCAGACCTTCTTCGAATGTTGCGGCTTGCGGTGGTTCAGAACTGGCGACATGGGATATATGGATGAGGAGGGCTACTTCTACGTGGTGGACAGAAAGAAGGACATGATTAAGTACAAGGGCTACTCGGTGTTCAGCAGAGAAATCGAGGAGGTGCTGTACCAGCACCCCTGCGTAAAGGAGGCCGCGGTCATCGGCGTGCCGCATCCGGAGGCCGGCGAGATACCGAAAGCATTCATAGTGCTGAAGGACGAGTGCAAAGGCAAGGTCGCAGCCGAGGACATCATCAAGTGGACCGAGGACAAGCTGGCCCACTACAAGAGGCCGCGCGCGGTTGAGTTCAGAGACGAACTTCCCAAGTCGGCAGTGGGCAAGATCTTGAAACGGGAGCTGAAGGCGGAAGAGCTGAAGAAGCTACAGGCAAGTACCGCGAAGACTTAATAACGGCTTTTTCCTCCGCCTTCTGTGAAAATCGGCAGTTTAGAGGTGGGCAGGTTGGGCCTTGGCGCCTGGCAGGCAGGCGGCGGGGCTTGGCGTGTTGACTTCTCCGAGCTGAAGAGAGCGTATGAATACGCTCTGGACAACGGCATAAACTTCATCGACACGGCGGAGGTCTACGGCAACGGACGTAGCGAGGAGTTTGTGGGCGAGCTGGTGAGGAGCAGGCCCCATGTCGTCGTTGCGACTAAGGTCGCCGGCTTCCACTGGGGCAGGATATTAAAAAGCGCAGAGAGGAGCAGGAGGAGGCTGGGCAGGTTAGACCTACTCCAGTTCCACTGGCCGCCGCCGGTCTACGTGCCCATATGTAAAGTAGTTAGGGACTTGGAAAAGGCCGTGGAGACGGGACTCGCGGCGGAGGTAGGCGTGAGCAACTTCGACGCGGGGCTTATGGAGAAGGCGTTGACATGCACGAAGAAATACGACATAGTCTCTAACCAGGTGGTGTATAACCCGTTGCAGAGAGCTGCCGAGGCTTTGATCGAGATGGGGAGGAAGAGGGGGTTTGTGGTTATTGCGTGGAGCCCCTTGGCGAAGGGAGCTGTGATAAAGGAAGCGTTGGGGAACGACCCGGCGCGGAGGCTGGACCCCGCCGTAAAGAGGGCACAGACGCCCGAGGGGCGGCAGGTGGTGGCAGCCGTGAGGAAAATCGCCGAGAAAAGGGGCGTCAGCCCTGCGGCTGTGGTTTTGGCTTGGCACACCGCCAAGGGGGCCTACCCCATACCGGGCGTGAAGACCCTGGCGCAGGCCAGAGAGGTGGTGGAGGCGACGCGGGTTGTGCTTGCAGAAGACGAGGTGAGGGAGATAGACGGGGCTTCCGCCCCCTTTGTCTCCGGCTCGCTGTGGCCGGGGGCTATGCGGTTTATCCCCGGCTTTCTGCAGAAACTGGCTTTTACATTAGCTGGGATCTAAATTCAACTATAGACGTATCTATTGTTTAAATAGATGTTCATTCAACAGTACATGCCAAAGGTTGCGGTAGTTGGGGCTGGCACGATGGGCCACGGCATCGCCGAGCTATTCGCCATAGCCGGCTACGAGGTAAACCTCGTCGACGTCGCCGAAGAATTTGTCAAAAGAGGTATCCAAAACATAGAGTGGTCTCTTAAGAAACTTGCCGAGAAAGGGCAGATAAAGGAAGACCCGGCTGTAATACTTTCGCGCATTAAACCCTTTGTAAATGACGTGTGCGGCGCCGTCAGCGGCGTGGAGCTTATGGTTGAGGCTGTGGTGGAGGATATTGAGGTTAAGAGGAGGGTGTTTGCCGAGGCTGACCGGTGCGCCCCGCCGGAGGCGGTACTAGCCACCAACACCTCCTCGTTGCCAATTACAGAAATAGCAGAAGCCGTAAGGCCGGAGAGAAGAGCCAAAGTGGTTGGCATGCACTTCTTCAACCCGCCCGTCTTGATGCCCCTCGTCGAGATAATAAAAGGCGCATACACCAGCGACGACACGGTGAGGAAGATAGCGGACTACGCCGCGAAGCTGGGTAAACAGACGGTGGTGGTGAATAAGGACGTGCCGGGCTTTATAGTAAATAGGATACTGGCTAGGGTAAACGAGGCGGCTTGTTGGATGGTTGCCCGCGGCGAGGCGACTATACAGGAGGTGGACTCCGCCTTGATATATAAGGCGGGGATCCCCATGGGCGCCTTCATCTTGATGGACTTCACCGGCATAGATGTGGTGTGCTTCATAGGAGAGGCCATGTTGAAACGCGGCTTTGAGTCCCACCCATGTCCGGTAATTGCCGAGAAGTGTCAGCAGAAGAAATACGGCGTAAAAACCGGCGAGGGCTTCTATAAATATCCGGCGCCGGGCAAGTTCCAGTGGCCCGAGGTGCCTAAGTCCGCCGGCGACAGAATCGACGTGACGTACATCCTGGCGCCCGCCGTTAACGAGGCGGCTTATCTGCTCCGCGAGGGCATCGCCACTAGAGAAGATATCGACAAGGCGGTGAAGCTGGGCCTAAACTGGCCGAAGGGCCCGCTGGAGCTGGCGGACGAGCTGGGCGTAGACACAGTGGTGAAGGCGCTGGAGGAGTGGAAACAGAAGACTGGGTTTGAGGAGTACGAGTCAGATCCTCTGCTGAGGGAGATGGTTGCCAAGGGCAAGCTTGGGAAGAAGACTGGCGAGGGCTTCTACACCTACGTCAAGGCTGAGGAGAAGAAGCTGGAGACTCTCATCGTTAGGTACGAGCCGGGTATCGCCTGGATTATCCTCAACAGGCCGGAGCGCTTAAATGCCATAAGTCCGAAGATGGTGGAAGAGCTGTGGAGAGTACTCGACGAGATAGAGCAGCTGGATTACGACAAGGTGCGGGTAATTATCATAACCGGCACCGGCAGGGCGTTCTCCGCCGGCGCCGACGTCACGGCTTTTATGGGCGCTACGCCCATAACAATATTCAAGACGTCGCGAAAGCTACAGATGCTGTTTGAGAGGCTGGAGCTTTTAGATAGGCCCGTCATCTGTGGACTAAACGGCTTCACATTGGGAGGCGGGCTGGAGCTGGCGATGGCGTGTGACTTCAGAATAGCCGCCGAGACGGCGGAGCTGGGCCAGCCTGAGATCAACCTCGGCTTCATACCTGGCGCAGGCGGGACGCAGAGGCTGTCTAGGCTTATTGGAAGAGACAGGGCTAAGGAGCTCATATTTACCGGCGACAGGATCCCCGCCAGAGAGGCCGAGCGGCTCGGCCTTGTTAATAAGGTCGTGCCGGCGGACAGGCTGGAACAGGAGCTCAGGGCCTTCGCCAGCAAGCTCGCCGAGAAGCCGCCCCTAGCGCTGGCCATGGCGAAATACGCCATAAACTTCGGGCTGGAGGCGCCGCAGTGGGTAGGCATGATGATGGAGGCGGCCCAGTTCGGCTTGTTGTTCAGCACCGAAGACGTCATAGAAGGCGTCTCGTCGTTCCTCCAGAAGAAGAAGCCGCAGTTCAAAGGCAGGTAGTCTTTTTTACATCGTTATTTAAGTTTATTAACCATAGTAGATGCTCCTCCGTGGATCGTTCTGCTTTGTACCTAATGTTTGTGGCGAGGTTGTAAGGGGAGCCCGTGGGAGAGGAGTTTCTTGACTTGTCCGGTTGCGACGTTTCGTCGCTTAAGGCGTCTGTGTTGAGGAGGGGACTACGACAAGGTGACTAGGCCTTGCAGAAACCGACGACCCGGTGGTGTATATAGGGGATGGACAATTCGCGCCGCACAACAAGGCGGAGCGGGCTGAGTTGTTGTTCTCAGATAAGGTTAAGCTAAAAACCGGTGAGGAAGTACTCATAACAGTGTTCCAAATACTCCACGACGAGGCCTTCAGCAGGTCTTTTGAGGAGTGGCTTGGTACGACAAACTTGCTAAGACGAGGAACTCGGTAACCGGCGAGAGGTTCTACGGCGGGCCTAAATACTCCCCGCCAACGCTATACGCGTCTGTGGGCAAGGCCTTACAGGAGAAGAAGGCGTTTATAGGCCCGGCGCTGAGGGAGCTCTACTCGCCTAAGGAGTGGCTGTTTATAATTGTTCTACACACAGGGCCTCTTTGCACGAAGCACCGTAGCCAGTTCTACTACTGGATTAAGCAGGTGTACCTGAAGACTTCGTGGTTATTCACCCAGCCGACGCGGCGAAGATAGGCGTTGAGACCGGCGACGTGGTACGCGTCGAGACCCCCACGGGCGTCTTTGAGGCACCTGTGGTTGTAGAGCCCACCGTTGCCCCCGGCATAATAATGGTGCCATACGCCATGGGAAGATGGGCAGAGACCGTGGTGGTGAGGCCTAAATACTTCGAAGTAAAGGACATCGCTCTTGCAAAATTCATCGCCGAGTTGCCAGAACGCGTTGAGATCCCAGAGGACGCTGTGAACCCCGTGAAGCACCTGCCGGAGCCTGTGAAGAAGCTCCTCTTCACCAGGTCGCCCGCCGAGTACTACGAGAAAGGCATAGCCCCAGACAAGTGGAGGTTCAACGGCATTACGCCTAACGTGGTACAACTAGGAGACGCCTCCCTCGGCGGCTGGTCATTACTTTCGTGGCACGGCGCTGGGCAGGCCTACTTCGACACGCCGGCGAGAGTCGTCAAGACAGGAGGAAGCACAAATTCGAGGTGCCTTATATTGTCTGTTAATCCAACTTTTTCCCTGAAACGTCTCGCATAGGCCTCGCCGGTTTTTCATGCTACCTCTGTTTTCGTAGGAAGAGCTGTAGCCGTTGGGATAGGCAAGTTTCGATGTTTCTGCCCTTCTGTGAGCATGAAACTGGCGAAGACTGCAGAGGTTGCCCACGCATTTGTAGCAGTTAATTCTTAACAACTGATATGTTTGGAGAAAAAGTTGTGAAGACGAAAACTGGGGGTTACGACGGCGGGAGATCGCCGCAGGCTAGGTGGGAAGTAGGTGAAGTTGTAAGTAAATCTAAGCGCCGTGGCCGGCCTTATTTTTCCGCCGTGTTTTGTCTATGAATATAACGGTGTGTGGCCACGGCATGGGGGTTTTAATCACTTTTATGACGGATACCGAATTAACGTCAATTACATATACGGCGCCGCCTATCGGAGATGTGTAGAAGTTCGCGGCTGGATGTGTCAGTCTGCGAAGACAAGACGGCGGAGATTGACAGGCGATGATTGTGTTTCACGCGGACGTAGAAATCCGTAAAGATGCTGATCTAGTTGCCCGCCCTAACTAGCCGCGGCGCGACACCCCGCATATGTAAGAGCAAGAGGTGATGTTTTTATCTACAGCTTCTGCTGGGGACATGGAGAGCGGCGTATATGACGTGGTTGTGCTTGGCGGTGGCAGTGCTGGGGTTGCGGCGGCGGTTAAGGCGGCTCAGCTCGGCGCGAAGGTGGCAGTTATAAACGCGGGGAGACTCGGCGGCACCTGCGTAAACATCGGTTGCGTCCCCAGCAAGTTTCTCATCAGGGCGGCCGCCTTGAAGAAAACGGCGGAGAAGCCCTACTTCAAAGGCATAAAAGCCGCTGTGGAGATAGACGGGGGTGCTCTCATGTCGCATATGAGAGAGGTGGTGGGGAGACTTAGGAAGGAGAAGTACGAGGAGGTGTTGGCTTACTACGACGTAGACGTAATTGAGGGGTTTGGGGTGCTGAGGAGCGCCGGCGAGGTTGAAGTCGGCGGAAGAGTTGTAGGAGGTAGAAGGATCATAGTGGCCACAGGGTCGCGGCCGAAGATACCGGAGGTGCCAGGCTTGGAGGAGGCCTTTAGGAGGGGGGTTGCCTTCACCAACGAGGAGTTTTTTCAACTAGAGCACCTACCCTCCTCCGTCGTCTTTATAGGCGGAGGCGCCGTAGCCGTGGAGCTGGCCCAGGCCCTGGCGAGGCTGGGGGTGAAGACTTGGATTATCTACAGAAGCGCCCTTCTTAAATACGAGGAGAGAATAGCCTCTGAATTCGTGGAGGAGCTTTTGAGAGAAGAGGGCGTGGGGCTGATCAGAGGCGAGGCGACCTCGGTGGAGGTGAGAGACGGCGGCGTGGAGGTGCGGCATCCCGGCGGCTCAATAGCCGCCGAAGCCGTCTTCGTGGCGGCTGGCCGCGTGCCAAATGTGGAGCCCGTGAAGGGGCTTCTGAAGCTGGGCCCCCGCGGCGGCGTTGAGGTAAACGAGAAGATGGAGACCTCCCTCCCAGGTCTCTACGCTGCGGGGGACGTGACTGGGGGTCTGTGGGGCGTGTGGTATCTAGAAAACGCCGCGGCGCGACAGGGCGTGGTGGCGGCGGTAAACGCAATGGGCGGTAATGCAGTTTTCAACCCCCTGGCGGTGCCCAGGGTGGTCTTCACAGACCCTCCGGTAGCCAGCGTGGGTTTACGAGAGGAGGACATGTTGAGCAGCGGCATTGGGTGCAGATGCAGATTAGCCCCGGTCGACGCGGTGGCTGCGGCGTGGACCAAGGGGGCGCTTAACGGCTTTATTAAGATAAACACGTACCCCGAGACCTGGAGAGTAACGATGAAGAGGGGGAGGATCGCAGGCGCGGTGGTGGCGGCGTCCGAGGCAGAGGAGGTCATAAACCTCTTCGCCTTGGCGATACAGATGGGTCTCACAGTCGACGACTTGGTGGAGCTCGTGCCCAGCTTTCCCTCCATGGGCGAGGCCGCACGTCTAGCCGCGCTTGCCTTCTATGCAGACCCCACAAAGCTGAGTTGTTGCGGCGGTTAAGTATATAGCCGCTTCGCGGTGGAGGTAGGGCTAAGGTTGTGGTTACTGTAGTTTCAGACGACGAGAAGTTCGACGTTGCAGTCACCTTTGTCTACAGGTCGTGGATGCATAGGCGGTTTGATGACGTTAACCTACTCTTCCTCGGCCCCAGCCAGAGAAAGCTTGCCAGGCTTGAGGGCGAGTTGATGAAGATGGTGGACGAGCTTGTGACGGCGGGGGTTGTGGACTCCGCATGCGTCAGATATGCGGAGAGCCACGGCATCGCCGACGAGCTCGCCAAGAGGCGAATCAAGCTCGCGTCGTATGGCGAGCGTCCAGCCTCGTTGCTGAAGGAGGGATATCCCTATCTTTCCGTTTTAGGTGTTAAGAATCTATAAATTAGAGTGATATAACTAACGCTTAATGTCTAAGTCTGTGGTGATTGTGGGGGGTGGTGTGGGCGGTTTGTTCACCGCTAATAAGCTGGTGTCTAAACTTGTGTCTGAGATCAAGAGGGGGGAGGTGTCTGTCACGTTGGTGGAGCCGCAGGTGCGGCAGATATATCAGCCTGGCTTTCTCTATGTTCCCTTCTCCGAGCTTCCGCCTGACGTGATGTCTAGGCCTGTGGCTAAGTTGGTGTCGCCTCTGGTGAAGCTTGAGAGGGAGCCTGCGGCGAGAGTAGATCTGCCGAATAAAAAGGTGGTTCTTCAGTCGGGGAAAGAGCTGAATTACGACTACCTCGTCGTGGCCACCGGCTCGGTGGTGAGGACCGACGCCTTCCCCAAATTCGGCGAAGCGTGGCACACCCTCTGGACATATGAGGGGGCTAAGAAACTTAGAGAGGCGCTGTCGAGGTTTAACGGCGGCACCGTGGTGGTGTCTGTGACGTCGACGCCTTTTAAATGCCCCGTGGTGCCCTACGAGTTCCTCGGCCTCCTCAACGACTACCTCATAGCCACCGGGCTGAGGGCCAAAACTAAGGTCATCTTCACAACAGTGGCGCCTCATCTACACGCCCAGCCGCAGGTCAACAAGTTCCTAGGGGAGCAGATGAAGCTGTGGGGTTTTGAATACAGGACGAAGTTCCAGGTAAACGCCATAGAACCTGGCAAGATCTCCGGCCCGGAGGAGATCAAGGCTGACTTAATCGTGGCTGCGCCGCCACATAGCGGCGCCGAGGTTGTGGTTAAGTCCGGCTTGGGGGACCAGGCCGGGTGGGTACCTGTGGATAGGCACACCCTCCAGATTCAGGCCCAGGGCGCCACTGGCGCTGAGATGGCCATAGGTGACGCCACAAACCTCCCGGTGCCCAAGAGTGGTTCGGTGGCGCACTTCCAGAGCGAGGTGGCCGCGTCGCGCATCGCCGAGGAGATCCAGCTGGGCCACGCCGACACGAAATACGACGGCAGGGTCATATGCTTTATACTCACCGGCGCCGAGGAGGCTACACAAGTTTCCTGGAACTACGAAAACCCTGCGAAGTACCCGCCGCCGCCCAGCCGGTTCTTCCTAAGGCTTAAGGACATGACCAACTACTCCATATGGTCCGCCATAAGGTGTGGGCTATGAGCGCGGGCGAGGAGAAATTTGACAAACTCCTGGAGCTCCTGCAACAAGAGAAGACCCTCGACGCGTTGATAACCTTGGCGGAACGCGCCGACCTATTGAAGGAGCTTGTCAACACGTTGTTTGAGTTCAAGCGTAGCGGTGTGCTAGACGACTTGTTAAACGCAGCGGCGTCTCTGCGGTTCTTCACCGAGGGTCTCCTCACCAGAGACTTCGTGGAGAAGATAAGCAAGTTGCAGGAGGTGGCCTTGGTGGCGGGCACCAACCTGGCCATGGACCCCTCCAAGATCGACTGCCTCACCTACGCCTTGGCCGCGGCGGAGGACGCCAAGCCCGTGGGTCTACTCGGCCTGCTTAACGCGCTGAGAGACCCCGAGGTGCAGAGAGGCCTAGGCTTCTTAATAGCGGTGTTGAAAAAGCTCGGCTCCTGTCAGCGGTAGAACACGTCTGTACAATATTTACATAGACGGAAGACTTTTAATGGCAACGTCAGCTATGGTTCGATGGATCTCTCCGCAACTCCACACACTGACATGTTGGGGCAAAAAGCCCAGGAGGTAGCGCTATGAAGGTCGGCGTCATCATCTCCTCGGACGACCCGGTAACGCTTTATGTTGCCGCTACCTACATCGCTACTGAACTTGCGAGGGGGAATGAGGTGGTGGTGTTTGTTACGGGGAGGGCTACTTTGGCTTTTGCAGGACGTTCTGTGCCGCATGAAACGCCGGAGGTTAAGAAGATGAGGGAGTTGCATGTGATGTGGGATGAACTCCTCTCAGCGGCTAAACCCATGGGCGTGAAGATAATTGCCTGCGAGACGGCAAGCAAAATCTTCGGCATAGCCGAAGAAGATTATAAAACGGTGAAACTGGTAGACGCCATATCGTCTATGTACACCTTCCTCGAGGAGGTGGGAGAGGGAAGGGTAATGACCTTTTAGCATATGGCGATTAAGGTGGTGTTCAGTTAGTTATGTTCAAGCTCTCTCCGACGGCGCCGCCGCAAGCTCTCGCCACGATCTCGGCTAAGTTCTTGAGGCCCATCTTGAGGGTGAAAAATATGAGAAGATACTGCCTACGCCCATCCACCACCTCCAGACAGACGCCACACTCGGCCCTGGCCTCCTCAAGCGTCTTGCCGGCCCACTTGTGTGGGAGCACCACAACGCCGTTGCTGGCTATTGCCAGCGTCTTGACGTTGCACGTGCAGACGAGCTCGAAGAGAACTTCCTCAGCGCAGCGCCGGGCATCCTCCACAACGACGGCAACTATTTCGCGGGTCACAACACCGGCGCAGACTCCCCGTAGGTGAGGGAACCTGCAGTTTTTACGCTCGGCGTCACGTCGGACGGAAGGTGGGCGCACACCACGAGTTCTTTAAGCGTCTCCAGTAGCTCTCTGACCTCGTAGAAGACGCGGTCTGGCTTGATGGGTCTCGGCATCTCCACAGCCTGCGGATCGTCGCCGAGCATGAAGACGCCGGTCACCTGGTCCGCCTTATCACAAACCGCATCCAGCCGTCTCCGAGCTCTTGGAATTCTACTAGCTCGTTTCTGGTGAAACGGCACCAGGTAGGTACGTCCTCCTTAGCACATGGGTCGTTTGTGATGACCTCAAGAAGCCCGCCGACTGGCACGTCGGCAATTGCCCTCTTGAGCTCCACGGGGCCTAGACAGTGCGCCCCCCAGATCTTTACAGATTTCGCGACAGACATGTAAGGTAGCTCCTAGGCTAATTTAAGCTTTATTAACGCCACCGACGTTAACGAGCCCGGCATATTGCTTATGACACCGCCTCGCTATTACCAGCGCGGGGCCCTGCAGTTGGAGGGAGGGTAGCTTCTCTACGGCCACCTCTCTGCACCAGCCGCCTCTTGACACGTTGACGCATACATACACCTCGCCGTTGCGGCACACCTCCTCCAACGCCGCGGCGACCTCAGCCAGCTTGCTGCCCATCATGAAGACAACCACGGTGTCTGCCCTCACCTCTCTAAGCACGTCAGGTCCGAAATGGGGGTAGGCGAGGAGGGCCACATGTCTAAGGTCTCTGCCGTTGGTCAGCTCAATCTTGTGTAGAGCCGCGGCGGCGGTAAAGGAGCTGACGCCAGGCACCACCTCACACGGCACGCCCCTCCTCTCCGCCTCTACACAAATCTCGACGCCGCGCCCAAACACCGTCGGGTCGCCGTTTTTCAAGATTACGACATTCTTTCCCCTAGCTTCCTCTATCAGCATCTCCACAGCCCTCTGATGCTCCTCTCTCCTATGGCCTATCTTCACCCTTGAGGCCCGCGGCGCGAAGGCCAGCACATCTTCGGGGATTAAATCGCCAAATGCCACCACGTCAGCCTCCCTCAACAGCTCCACCGCCCTTATGGTAAGGAGCTTCGGATCGCCGGGACCCGCCCCCACTACGTAAAGCGGCATAAAGACCTGAACACGCTGTAGGTGTATGGGTGGATGTGTAGGTATTGGGCGTGCATATTGCCCTTCACAACGCCGTCAACGCCGCCGCCTACGCCCACCCCCCTCTCCAGCTTTATGGCAGTCTTCACCTTCTCCCTCAGAATTATCTTCGAGTAGTGGAACTCGTGGCCTTTCAGCTCTGTGCCGAGCGGCGCTATAGGCGTCTCCTCCACCACCCTGCCCCAGGCATAGCCCTTGCCCACCGGCCTCTTAAGCATCACAGTCACGGCGTCGATGAGGTCGGCCATGCCGTATTCTTCCCCGTCGATTATTATCGAGGAGGTGAGGTACATGAGGCCGCCGCATTCAGCATACAGCTTCCCTCCCCTCTCCACGTATCTTCTCAACGACGCGAAAAGCGGCTTGTTCCTAGAGAGCTCTGCGGCGAAGACTTCTGGAAATCCGCCGCCTATAAAAACCACGTCTACATCTGGCACCTCCCCGTCTTTTAACGCGTTGATAAACTCCACAGACCCCAACGACATAGCCTCTTCAAACACCTCGGGGTAGTAAAACGTGAAGGCGCGGTCAAAAAATATGCCTATTCTGCAACGCCCCCCCTGGGGAGGCTCGGCAGAAGAAGACCGCTCCCACTCCAGATCCCCCGCTGTTTTGGCGACGTCTAACACCCGGTCGAGGTCTATATACGGCAGCACGTGTCTCTCCACCACGTCGAAGATGGTGGGCTGGTCGCCCCTCTCCGTCACTGGGGTAAGCCCTAGGTGGCGGTATGAAAAGACCTCGGCAATTTTGCTACTCTTAGGCACAGCGCCGAGGACCTCAACGCCCTCCTCTGGGAGGGACTTAACCAGCTTAGCCGCCTGCCTCTCAGTCACGTTAGTAAGCACAACGCCGGGGATCTGGACCCCGGCGTCAAAAGCCTTGAGCCCCCTCACGATCGCCCTCAGCGTTCTGTTGACTCTCTCCCCGTTGAGCACAAGCACGACTGGCGCCTTCAGCAATTTCGCCACATGCGCCGTTGAGCCCAGCTCCGAGACGCCGTCTATCGAGTCGTAAAGGCCGAGGACCCCCTCGATCACCGCAACGTCGGCGTCCGCCGAATGCCGGATAAACCTCTCCACCACCCCCCTCTCGCCCATCAAAACCACATCTAGGTTCCTGCTGGGCCTCCCAGCCGCCGCCGCGTGGTAGGTGGGGTCTATGTAGTCGGGACCCACCTTAAAAGGAGCCACCTTAAGCCCCCTCCTCTGAAGACCATACATCAACGCCAGTGAAATAATAGTCTTCCCGCTCATTCCCTTAAATGAAGAGACGAACAAGCGCGGAACCACTACTGCAGTTGCGAACCACTAAATAAAGTTTAACAACAGAGTCCGTTAATCGGAGGGATGTCCTCACCTACATTACCGCCGCCGAGGGTAAAGGCGCATTTGTAATATTAAAGTAATACGAATTAAATTCTATTTCTTTTAAAAATCGAAATTGATTCTAGTTCATGTACCTAAGGATAGACAGGCTTCAGATCGAGCTTCCAGCGCCCACAGAGCCGGACCCAAACGCGGCCGCTGCCGTACAAGAGCTGCTCGGCGGGCGGTTCGGCGAGATGAACACGCTCATGACCTACACATATCAGTCCTTCAACTTCCGTCTCCACAAAAACCCGGCCCTTAAGCCCTTTAGAGACCTAGTGTCAAACATAGCCACGGAGGAGCTGGGACATATAGAGCTGGTGTCTGCCGTCATCAACGCGCTTTACGTAGGCGCCACCAAGCCTTCGCCGCCTGAGCAAGCCCCGCTTAAACCGCTGAAAGACGCTAGAAACACATACCACGCCGCCATGACAGGCCTAACCGCCTTCCCCTTCGACTCACACGGAGCGCCGTGGAAAGGCGAATATATCTTCGTCAGCGGCAACCTAACGCTGGATTTCCTCTACAACTTCTTCCTAGAGGTAGGCGCCAGGTTGGCTAAGATGAGGGTGTATGAGATGACAGATAACCCAGTTGCAAGGGAGATGATAGGATATCTCCTGGTTCGCGGCGGCGTACATGCCCTGGCCTACGGCAAAGCTCTGGAGGCTCTCACCGGCGTAGAGGTGTGGAGGATGCTGCCGATACCCAACATACCCAACAACAAGTTCCCCGAAGCCGCCAAGTACGAGAAGTTGGGAATCCACAGGACGCTCTACCGCTTCAGCCCCTCCGACTACAAAGACGTAGAGAAGATATGGCGCGGCACCCACCCAGAAGACGGACAGCCGCTTCAAGTCTACGACGGCCCGCCGCCCGGCGGCGAGTACCACGAGCTACCAGATGTGCCAGAGGAGTTCGCCCCCGGCCTCTCCGCAGACGACTTCAGAAGAATAGCGAAGAGATTAGGAATAGAACTCTAATTTTTTGTTTTTACAGAATTTCGAAGTCTGTATATTGGCTTGTGTATGGTTCCCATGTCACATCCTCCAGTCTGCAGTTGAAACCTATACAGAGCTCTTCAAGAAGCCCTCTAATTCTCTCCGAGTCGCCCTCGAGCACTATCTCCACTCTGCCGTCTGGGAGGTTTTTGGCGTAGCCATTGAGGCCGAGCGCCTTGGCCTTGGCGCGTACCACCGGCCTAAAGCCCGCGCCTTGCACCTCCCCCGCCGCGTAGGCTCTGACGCGGCCGGGCCTCTCCACGGTCTTAGCGAGTCCTCCCAACACTCTCTGTGGACTTTCAAGCTTCTCCCTGAGCTTCCTGCTGGATATGTACTGGAGGGTAGGCACGATTAGCCTCCCCTCGCCTTTCCTCAACACGCGGCCCACAACTATGGGCTTTAGGTGGGGTATCTTCTCCAGCTTGTCCAGCACCACGTCTACCAGTTTTTTGTGGAGGAATATGGCCACTGCGCCGTTGGTGCCGGCGGTGGCGTCGGGCATTACGTAGGTCTCAGCGGCGAAGAGGGAGAGCTTGGGGTTGAGGAGGGGTATGTCGAAAAGCTCCACGTCTACGTTGGCACGCTCCGCTACCTCTTTAAACACGAAAATGCCTGGGCCAGACACGTCTATCGTGGCGGCTATGTGCCGCTCCGGGTCGAACCGCCCGCCGAGGTCGGGCAGGTGGTCGTATATCACACGCGCCACTTCGATGTTAGGCGTCGCCATGAGCTCCAAGACTCTTCTCTTCTCCTTTTCAAACTCGTCGACTGGCATAACCCTCTTTTCAAACTCCTTGTAGAGCCCCTCGTCGGTGTGGACTGCCACGTAGACTGTGAAGTACGCCAGCTCGCCGAAGGGCCTGGTGACAACTATGTAGAAGTTTTCGTCGATTTTGTCGTAATACGTGGGAGACTCCCTGTCGAGGTATGCATACGCGGTGGCGCCCAGCAGCAGATACCCCTTCTCAGGTTGCGGCACCTTCACGAGCTTGCCGAGGGACGAGGCGTATTCCAACATCCGGCGCTCCACTCTCTCGTAATAGGGCCGGGGGGCGTCGTAGACGGGGGCGATGTGGAGATCTCTGTATGCCCCCTTGACGAAGAGATCGTTGAGGGCGTTGTTCACCGCCACGGCCACTTGGAGAGGCGAGTCGAAGTCCTCCATGGGATCTATCACCTGTATGGTGTCGTTGTTGGCTAACACGTAGCCGGATCCCCTATCGATCTTGAAGAGATCAATCATGTAAAACTCGGCGCCGGGCTTTGTGCTGACAATGCTGTGGGCCTTGCCAAGCCACACCCGATGCCGCGAGGAGCCCAACGCCTTGTAGAGCCTTGCGGCGTATTCGGCGAATCGGTCAGACGTGGCCGCCTTGGCCATGTAGAGCTGGACCAGCACCACCGCGAGATCCGGCTTAAGCCTCTCCAGCTCCTCGGCATCTATGTGGGGGTTTTCCACGTCGAGAAAACGTCTGTAGATCTCTACGCCTGCTCCAGGCATAATTGCGGCATCTTCACGGGGCGCAATGACGAGGTTCAGCCTTCTCACCTCGTCTTTCAAAAGCGCAAGCGCCGGGTAGAGCACGTTGTAGAGATCTATCTTGACGGAGCAGCCCAGCGAAAGAGACTCCAGCGCGACGCCCGCCTCCCTATACAGCCTAACCCTCTCCCTAAACCTCTCCAGACTCATCGCCTCCTTATCACAATCCTCCACACGCCTCTCTCCACCTCCTCTACGGCAAGCACCTCGTGGCCTTCGCGCCTCGCCACCGAGGGCACGTTTTCGCAACTTGGCGGGTTGTCTGTGATGACCTCGATGATGGCGCCTGGCGGCGAGTTGCGTAGCTCCTTCAACGTGGCCAGCTGGGGGTATGGACAGACGTAACCCCTGAGGTCAAGCCTCTTCACAGCCACCTCCACAGAAACCGTCTTGTTTTGCGTTTAAAAACACGTCTAAGGATGCAAATATGTCACCTCACGTAGTTTGAGGAATAAAGAATTAATAAGACCATCGGAGCCATATACAATGCTGGCGGTCAGCTACGACAAGGTGATATCCACTCTGTGTCTATGCGACGTGGTGGCATACATAAAAGCCCGGGAGGGACGGGTGGTCTTCCCGAAGGAATACGCCGGCAAGAAGCTGGAAGAAGCGGCGGCCCTGTTCCGCGGGGTGAAGCTCGTTGCTGAGAAGGGCGGCTTCACGCACGTCTTCGTCGTGAGGCCCTCCGCCGTGGAGAAAAAGCTTAAACCCGTTGCCGCCCCGGCGTAACTTCCAACTTCAAACTTGAAATAAAGCTTTTTTCCACAACAATACACAGTACTATGCTGAAGTTGATTTCTGCATGCCGCCTCAACAAAGACCCCCTCCTTTCCGAGATTTTGCGCTACATAATACTCAGGGGGCCGGTCACGGCGTACAGAATTGCACGTGACATAAACCTCCACTTCACTCAGGCGTACAGGAAGGTGTCGCGGCTGGAGCACTTCGGCATGGTGAGGCGGGTGGCCAACGGCAGAGGCGACATGTTTGAAGCCACAGAGAGGGGCATCGTGATGTGTTACTACTTTGGATGCGCCAGCTGGGAGATATTAATAGACAAGCTGGCGGCGCGGCACATGCTCCCGAGGATCACCCTAAGGGTTTTTCTGGACGAGTACCTTGATAACTTCAAAAACGACGCTGTTGTAGACGACATCCCAGTCATGGTGTTTTACGCGGCGTACAGAGGTATGCCGGTCCCCGCGGAGCTGGTGACGGCAGTGACCCGATACCTGCCAAGACCGCTGCACATTTCTTACTGATTGTTAACAACGTTTTTTAATACCTAAGAGAGGCTGGTTATGCCGGTTAAATGTCCAGGGGAGTACGAGGTGGCGGGTAAAAAGGTAATACTGGACGAAGACTGCTTCATGCAAAACGCTGAGGACTGGGACGAAAAAATCGCCGAGTGGCTCGCAAAGGAGGTGGAGGGCATACCGCAGATGACGGAGGAGCACTGGAAGCTTGTGAAATACCTCAGGGAGTACTGGGAGACCTACGGGTCGTGTCCGCCCATCAAAATGGTGACAAAGGAGACTGGCTTCTCCCTTGAGAAGATCTACCAGCTGTTCCCCTCGGGCCCAGCCCACGGGGCCTGCAAGGTAGCGGGCGCGCCGAAGCCCACAGGCTGCGTCTAAAGTAAATTTAATACGCAAAGCTTAAGTTTTTTAAATACATAATATCTTACTTCAATGCAGATTATTTCGCCACGCCCGGTTTCCATCGACGTCTTCACCTGCCAAGTGCCCGACCTCGAGGTGCTCGATCTCCTCTCTTTTCTCGTGAGGCACTCCTCCTCCGCATACGGAGCCGCGAAATCCCTCGGCCTCTCGCTCTCCACGGCCTATGTCAAGGCCCAGCGGGCGAGACAACACGGCCTTGTGGAGGCCAAGGGCCACGTCCTCCACGTAACGACGCGGGGCCTCATATATTGTCTTTGTAAAAACTGCGAGGAGAGGCGTCTCGTCTTGGAAAGGCTGATGCAGAGGTTCGAGGTAAAGACAGACCCCGCATATGTGGAGGCCTACGTATACCTAGTGCTTAAGACCCTTCACGCCTTGTCAATCCCGCTTGAAAAAGCCCCCATAGAGAGACTCTGTAGCTCGGCCGCCCTGGTGCTGGCCGTGCTGAGGAGGGCCCCCCTGGGAGAGCTCCCCAAATTCCTAAAACTAGACAAGGAGACGTTCTACGCAGCCCTCCCGGTGTTGGCCGAGGGCCTAGCCAGGCTGGGTCTCGCCATGGACCTAGGCACACATTACTACTTCCCCGCCTTCGGCCTGTTGGTCTGCAAGACGCCTTGTCGCGAACAGTGCTCCTTAGACGCTGAGCTTAGACGGGCCAGAAAGAAGATGCGGCTGGGTCTCCAGAGGCTAAAACCCAGATAGCAACAACACGCCACCCATGACGAAGGTCGGTGGTCAAAGGGGCTCAACATGCCGTCTAGCTTAGACAGGCCACTAGTCGGTAGTTCCATGCGCATTGCCGTGACGTCGCCCGGGGCTTTGCCCGTGTTTAAGGCAGTTGCCAAGGGGGTGGAGGTGGTGGAGGCGTCAGTGGTGCATCTTGTGGAGAACCCCCTCGACTTGTCCGCCGTGGTTAAGGCCCTTGAGGAGTGTGACGCGGTTGTCTTCGCCACCGGGAGAGCCGCCTACCGCCTCGCCGAAGATGCGAAGCGGGCTGACCTATACGAGGTAGTCCGCGCCCTCATCTCTAGGCTGAGGGTGGCCACCGTGGAGGGGGAGAAGGGGGCTGTTATGATTCAAAACGCCTTCGGTGTGAGGCCCGCCGTGGCGGCCTCCACCGTGGAGGAATTCCGGCTAGAGAGTTGCCGCAAGGCCACGGTGTTTCACTACGGCGTAAGAGACGAGGAGCTCCTCGCCAGGGTGGCGTGCGAGGCTGTGGAGTTTTTCCCATATAAAGCACTCCCCGGCAGTCTGGAGGCTGTGGAGAAGGCGCTCTCCTCAGACGTCGTCGTTTTCACAAGCGCCTTGGCGGTCCAGTACTTCGCGGAGATCGGGGGGCTTGAGGCTGTGCGCAAACTCGCCGAGAGGCTAGTCGTGGCGGGGGGGCCTGGCGTGTCAAAAGCCTTGACGCGGTTGGGCGTGCCCCACGTGATGGCGCCAAGCGGCCGGCTGGGGCCACTGGCTCAATACGTAATGAAGCTGGCGGCGGAAAAAAGACATGAGACCGGTTAATTTGCGGGTCTGCCTGCGTCAGAGGTACATGACGACGACGCCGCCATACACCTCCTCTAGGAAGCTCTCGGCGCCTTTCACCTCGTCTACAAGCTCCACCAAATCCTCTTTTTTAACGCCGTAAAGCTCCGCGGCGAGCGGACGGGATATATCTTAAACCTCTCGCCGTAGCCACCCTTAAGCTCTTTTAAGAAGTCGTACTATGTCTTAAAAACTCCTTTACTCACGGCGTTGCGTAGATTTCTCAGGTAGATCTCAACATTGGGCATGTACATAGGAGGCGAGTAGGCGGCCTCCACGCCGGCGTCGTTAAGCCGGGGGAGGACGTCTCTTCGGAACGCCACAAGTCCCTCGTTGACTAGATGTACGTACATCCTGTAGCCAGAGGCCAATGCGGCGGCGCTGTAGACGGCAAGGCAGCAGATCCTATTAACAGCGCCGGAGGCAAACACTATACCCAGCTTCCGCTCCATGAGTACTTGGCGATATGACGTGATAAGTGTAGCGATGTGTGAAAAAAGAGCATAGAAATATTTTTTAGACGGCAGTAGCCTACGTCTATGGAGCCGGAGGAGCTGAGTTACAGGGCTCTCCTCGCCGTGGTCTACTGGGAGCTCACCAAAGACCTCGACACGTTGCATGTCCTCTATGAGAAAAGCGAGAGTTGCTCCATAATTGCGGCGGCGGTTGCCGCCCTCCGCCTGGCCTCCGGAATGCGGACCAGCATCTCCCCAATAGAGGAGGCGGAGGAGGTGGACCACGGCCTAGTCCTTGCGGGGCCTTACCGGGAGGGCCTAGGAGAGCTGGTGCTTAAGGCGCTGGGGAAGATACGCAACGTGGCGGTGCTTCACACGCCCGCGTACTTCGCCGTATCTGAAACGCCGGGGTTCCAAGACGTTGCCAGAAGCAGAGAAGTGAGATACGCAGTGAGGGAAGAGCCAGGCGAAATTACATATTACAAACTCATAAACGGCGTAGCTAAAGCCGTAGGCATACGCAAGCTCAGCTCATACGAGCAGAGGATCGTCCGAATGTACGAACAGCTCGTGTAGATACCCACGCGGGGTGAATATAACGGATCTGCGGACGCGAATGGGGCTCCTGGCAGGCGGCGAGGCTGTGGGATGGGCGATTATAACTAAGGTATTTCGGAGTCCCTTACCCGTTCAGCCGTTGTCCAAACGTCTCATGTAGCTGGCTCATGGAAGGTGGAAGCAAACGCCGCATTCCTCCGCCTCTCGCGTGGCCTCGTACCCGTGAGGCCCTCGCCGTCCTCAACCCCCTTCCCACCGAGGTGGGCCGTTTTTGCGCCGTTTTAACGTAAGCCCCAAACTCCGCGCCTATTAAAGCCGCATGCAACGTCTTGATGTGTTCCACGGGCGTCCTTAAGCTAAATCCGCGGCCCGAATGCCGCCGCGGACGGCTTGGACGGTCCGTTGCGGAGTTTAAAAAGACGCCTAGTTGAACCGCCTCAATCTCACGTCGCCGTTTTCCGCGGCGTGTAAACCACCCTCTAAGCCAAGAGGAGTCTCAGACAACAAGTCCGCGGATCCCCACAGCGGATGCAAGCCCTCAGAGACTACGTCGTCTCAACATCTTAAACTCAACATCCCTTCCGCGATGCGGCAACTACGTAGACGCCCTTAGTCCCCCCTTTCCGGACAGCCAGAACACACAACGACACGTCCCGCTGGCACTACGCGCGTCAGTCTCCTCTCTTAAGATCCGTCTACAGCCTCTGTATCTCCGGTAGCGTTGTCTACATGCATCCATCCTCTTACCCACTTCATCAATCCTCCTATGTCTCGTCGATCCTCTTGTGGTCTTCTGAGAACTGTTATTGAACTCCAGAGTGCTTCGTCCTTCTGTTCGTCTCACTGAACTGCCTCTGGATCTCTAACACAACCGTGTCAATCCTCTTGGTCTGTCTCTTTATGCACTGTTTAGACGGGCCGGCTCGCCTCTTCTCTCTCAGCTCTTCGGCGACGACGCCCAGGTAGAGGAGGAATATTCCTCCGTCGACAGCCTCTTACCCTCCCTAATCTTCCCCAACACGTACTCCACCGCCGTCTTCAAAACGCCGTAGGTCACCGCAGAAAAATCAGCCGCAACACACGGGCCGGAGGTAAAAAAGTACTTAAAGAACCGTCTTGCACAAGTTTGGAGATGCCGTCTCACGCCCACTCCTCCTTTTCCGCTCTTCGCGTCTGTTTAAACCTGCATCAACACGATGAGATAGGGTGTGGGCTCTAGGATTATGTCTCTGCCGGTTTCTACCCTCACCTTAAACGCCTTCGTGCGTGGCTCGTCATCCTCCTTTTTATAATAAGCCACCGTCTCACCTCCTTGACCGTCTCCACCGCGTCCATCCACAAGATAACGCAGTCGCTATGTGCCCAAGTCTGCTTAGTGGTCGGGGCGAATCGGCTGGGGGGCACGGCGGCGCCCTCCCCAACCCGCTGTGCAGGTCCATCAAAGATTTGAAGCGCCGGCGGCCATGCCTGCTCAAACCCGCAGTTGTTGAGCCGGGGAGGATAGCCTCCGCGCGGATGGTGGTGGGAGCTTCTTCTCGGTCACAACCGCGGTACCCTTCGCGGGGCTCCTTGGGTGTGCCCAAGTCTGCGCTTATCTGCGCAATCCTCTGCGGCGCTATCGCAATCTCTAGCCAGGTTATCGGCGCCGCAGTTTCTCACACAAAGATAAGGATACATAATGATGTATTGAGATATATATAAAGATTGGTTCAGACAGAAATTTTAATCAACGGGCGTTGCAACGAGATTTGGCAGACCGGCTATGCAGACCCCAACTTTGAGGTGTTGATAAGGCGGTGGCCGTACGCGTTCGTCCAGGTTAACCCGGATGACGCGGGGGGGGGGGCTTGCAGAGTGGTGACGTGGTTGTGGTGTATAACAAACACGGCTCGGTGCCGGCGATTGTCTGGGTAAGCCAGATGGTTAAGCCAGGCCACATCTTCTTGATTATGGCCCACCCGTGTAGCGTCGGCGCCAACGCCGTGACGACGCCAAGCGTGGAGCCGGCGGCGCAAAAACCTGACTACAAACTTACAAAGGCAGATATGGTGAAGATCGGCGCTCTGCAACGAGAGCTAAAGGCATTGCTGACTTTCAAAGATATAAAATTAGCAACAGGTTAACCTTTTAAATTTATGTTTCCATCAATTTGTTTTTACGTTTTTAATTCCGTGTAAGGCTGGGGACCGTTTGGGCGTGGGGTCATGCGGTGTGCCGGTCTCTTAATCTCCGCGGTCTCGGCAGTGGTTTAGACGGTTGCGTATTTATGCCGAAGCGTCTGTTTTTGTTGGCGGCGACTATTTATATGTCTAATTCGGTAGGTATATGAGTAGGTTACGGGACAAGAGGGTTTTTGTTGGCGGCGTAGGTCCTGGTCTTGGTTCGGCTGTTGTCTATCTGGCGCTGTCGGAGGGCGCTAGGGTTTACGCAGTGGCGCGGTCAAGAGACTTTTTGGAGGGGCTTAGACGCGTAATGTCTAGATTTGGCGAGCTTCATGTTGGCGCTTACGATTTGGCCAGCCCCGAAGGCGCGCAGGCGGCGGTAGCAGATGCAGTCGCCACACTGGGCGGCTTAGACGGAGTGGTAGTCACGGCGGGGGGTTACGCCGAAACTCCTATAGAGGAGTTAGAGCCTACCGTGTTTGAAGAGCTCCTGTCCCGTAACTTAAAGTCGCATATCTACGTGGTTAAGGCTGCAGTTAGACATCTTAAGCCTGGGTCCTCTGTCGTGTTAGTTACAGCTGTTGGAGGGGCGTATTCCGCCTGGCTTAGGAGACACGTGGCGTACGTCGCGTCTAAGGCGGCGCTTGCGAGAGCTGTGGAGTCTCTTGCCGCGGAGCTTATTGAGAGAGGCGTCAGGGTAAACGGCGTGGCGCCCGGCGGCATGACTAGAGACTTCTCGTTTGGTCGGCTTGCTAGTCGGCCTCCGCTGGGCGCGTCGCAGACCCCGCCCGAGGAGGTGGCGCGGGTGATCATATGGCTACTTACAGACGAGTCCTACTGGGTCAACGGCGCCGTGATTCCGGTAGACGGCGGCCGGAGACTACTCTAATTGCGCTAGGACGGTGAAAACGGGGTTTGACGAAAAATAACGGTTGCCGTCAAAGCCGCTTGCGCCTCTCATATAAATCTTCTAGATGTAAGGGGTGTGTCTCCTCTCTTGCCCAGCGCCATCTCCGCCGCGAGCCTCCCCATCGCGGGTCCGTAGGTCCAGCCAAGTCTACAGGTGCCGGTGGCCACCACGGCGTCGCCCCGCCTCTCTAAGACGGGTAGCCCGTCTGGGGTGCAGGGCCTGTATCCCACGGCTACGTCAAAAACCTCAAAGTCAGATACCCACCTTCTCGCGGCCTCTAACACCTTGTCGATGTGCTTCAAGTCTGGGTGGGGGTCCACGTCGAATCTCCCCGTGATCTTTACCCACCCGGAGAAGGGCACCACAAACACCCCGCCCACGAAGTCTGCTATAGACCTGCTGGGCTTCTGGGCGGCGAAGGCTCTGACGCCGTATCCCTTCAACGGCGCCACTGGAACGCCGAGCTTGCGGCACCACCACCCGCCTGCAAACACAACGCCATCTACCGCCAACCTCTCGCCGCCGTCTAAGACCAGGCCGCCGTCTTTCAAGTCGACTGCAGCCCTCCTGATTGTCTTGACTCGAGACACCTCTCGGATAAGTCTTTCTGCCAATAGGTCTGTAGACACCACGACGGCGTCTAGGTAAACTATCACCCGTCTGCCCTCTAGCTCCCCCATCTCGAACCTAGGCCTAAGGGGGTCACGCCTCAGCACCTCAACCTCCCTCTCCACGTCCTCCACAACCTCGTAGACAGGCTCCTCCCTCAGCTCAAAGTCGTTGGACTCCTCGGCTAGTCTAAAATACTCCTTCTTAGAGAACTGTGCCATCTCTCTCATAAAAGCCCACACGTCGGCGCCGGGGTCTCTGCCGTACATCTTAAGATATATGCGGAGCCAGAGGGGGTCAATACAGCGGATCGCCGTCTTGCCGCTTATAACCATCTTCAGATAACGGCTGACATAACCCTTTACGTTTATCCTATTTAGTTCGAATTTTGTAAATTCCAAAACCCCCGCGGCGGCGCGCGAAGAGTGGGCAACATCACGAGCCTCCACCAAGACCACGTCGGCACCCTCGCGCATCAAGTAATACGCGGTGAAAAGCCCCACCACACCTCCTCCAACCACCGCAATCATTCATCATAATTATAAAAAACATTTTAAAAAATTTTATCCACAAACGCGGCGGACAGTCCTTAGCTTGCCCCTTATGAATTGTGGCGATGCCTTATTTTAACACTTCAAAGTCCTACCAGCTTAACAGCATCTACGGAGCCGAACCGCTCTTTAAGCCACCCCAGATATCTCTCGATTTCATTAGACATAATGATCCTAGCTATCTTAACCCAGTCGTACATAACCCAGTGAGGCTCTATGTTTATTTTGAGCGCAAGAGCCCCCTCGGCCCCCTCTTCGAAACAGGCGTGGGGATACAGCGTGAGCACCGCCCTAAGCCTCATCCGCTCCCACGGAATATCACGCAACTCCACCGCAGCAGCCGCCTCTTCCTCAACTCTGTCACACGGGATCTTCAAACCCACCCTGGTCCTCATGTCTACAAACCCCAGTTTGTAAAGCTCCCCGTCGAAATGAGAAACGACGTAAAAATCCAGATCCTCAAGGAAAAAAAGTAGTGTTGACCCCGCCTCCTGGAGTATTAAAAAAGTCTGGAGTTCGTCCGACTTGATGTTAAACCGCATCTCTAAGCCTAGGCCAAGCGTCGCTTCTCTGTCTGAAGTACATGTAGGTCCTGACGTAGTCAGGCATTTTCTGATACAGCGAGTAGAGCTTGCCAAGCCCCACCATCTCCACGAATCTCTGCCAGCCCACCCTGTCTATAAACTCTCCAAGCCGCTCGCCGGGCTGGGCATGCTCCCTCCACACGTCTATAACCCTTTTAACCACCGTAGCTATTTCCTCGTATCTCGGCGGAATAGCCGGCAGCCAGGGCACCAACACCCTCCCAAGCCTAGGTCCTCTGCCGGTGTTAGACATCTTCCCGCCCACAAGTATCGCAACGCCCACGTTCTCCGGGTCGTAATCAAAGGCGTCGCAGTTCTCCTTACACCTGGCACAGTTGATACACTTCTCCGGAATTAGAACCAGCTTCACCTTATCGCCCTCTCTCCTCAGCGCTAACGCGCCGGTGGGACACACCTGCACTATGAAGACTTGGCTCTCAGGCACCTTCTCCAGCACTCTCTTAGGCGGCAGGCAGTAGCTCAAAGCCTCCTCTCTTATCTTCGGCGGAGCGCCCCACTGCCCCACTATGACGATATCCATGGCGCTACCCCCGGCGCACATGGCGGGACAGCCGCTTACGAACACCCTCAGCTTCGCAGGCAAGGTGACCTCGCCGGTGAAATAAGGCTTAAGAACATCGCCGAGGGCCTTCGTAATGGAGGGGGAATCCACTACGGCGGTGGTGCAGGTCAGATAGGCAGTACACGAGTTGATACCCCACAGAGTGGGCCCCCAGCCGCCCACCGGGAAGCCCATCTTCTCCATAATCTCCTTGATCTTAAGAGCCTTCTCCAGAGAGTCAGTAAGAATCTCCAAATTGCCCGCCATAGTAACCCTCATAGCCCCTATGCCAAATTTGTCGGCTATGTCGGCAAACTGCTCCAACGTATCTGCGCTGAGCCTGGCGTTTGGAGGCATGGCTATTTTCACTGTAAACACGCGCTCTCCGGTCTCCGATATGTGTTCTATTATGCCGTAGCCGTGGAACTTTCTATCCACCCACCTCCCGTAGTTACGCAGTATCACCTCAGGCAAGAACTTGTTCAGATCAACGGGAAATACCTTCTGCAACCTAGCCGCCTTGGGATCCGCCGTCATACCCCTCCCTTGAGCTCCTTCACAAGATTCAGATAGACCTCCCTCTCCTCTTTACTCAACACCGCATACGGCACGTCGTCGCCCATCTTCACCAGTTGCATCGACCCCTCAAGCTTAACGCCAGCCTTCTGGATAAAGCCCTCAAGACCAGTTTGCATAATGTAATCTCCCAACCTATATTTAGGCGGAGCCTCCTTATCCCAAGGTTCAATAACCTTAAATGTGAGGTCTATTGCCTTCTGCACCTCGTCTGGCTTTAGATACCCTATGAACCAACCCAACTTAGGACCAAATCTGCCCTTTACCCCGCCGCCTACTAATACTGCCACCCTTCTCTCCCTACCTGGTTTTATGGCTGGGAAGGCTGTTCTTATGCAGTGCATGGATTTTTTGCATCTGGCGCCGTCTATTTTCAGCTCTTTCTTTTCTCTGTCCCAGGTAATGGCGCCGCTTGGGCAGTTGGCGGCGAGCTTCTCCGGATCCACCTCCCCAGCCTCAATCTTCCTCCGCAAAAGCTCCTGATCCACCTCCGGCGCCCCCTCCCAAACCCCAATAAAGCCGAGATCAGCCCTATTCGCTCTGGCGCAATCCATGGGGCAACCGGAGATCTTTATCTTAAACTTGTAGGGGAAGTTGGGGGTGGCTATGGCGTCGTTTATCCTCTTGTCCTTGTGGAATTCCACGTACCACCTAAGGGTGTCAAACAGTGCGAATTCACACAGCGCAGGTCCGACGCAGGCGTTTAGCGCTCTTATGGCGTCGCCGCTTCCGCCCACGTCTGTGCCGATGGAGCGCAATGCATCTACCATCTCTTCTGCCTTGTCCTTCGTCAGATTCAGCACAAAGGCGCCTGTCTGGCCGACTAGCTCGATGAGCCCCACGCCGAGCTCGCGGGAAATCTTTACAATCTGCCTCACGAAGTCTGTCCTCCAGAATTTGCCTGGGGTGTGGAACACCCTGAAGTGCGTCTCCTCGCCTCCCTTGGGTACCCAGTCCCGGGCCCATCTAGACAGAACACCCGTGTTGACGTATTTCACCGTAACAGCCCCCGGTCCCCAGGGGCTTTTCCTCGCCACCAGCCCAACGCCGTATATGTGGAGCGGGTATCGAGTCTTCCTGAGCTCTGCAACGTGGCTTGGCCACGGCCCTCTTTCTAGCTCCCTGAGAACCTCCTCAGCCCTCTTGAGCAACTCCTCGGGCGGAGGTAGTCCAGGTGGAGCTGACATGGGATTAAGACAACAATGATATTTTAATGCTTATTAACAATTTTTTCTAAATAAAATAAATAGCTAAATTAACATATATATATAACAGAATGTTCATTAATTATTAAATGTGAAAAGATGTGCAACAATATTAACAACACATGGTAATAAGGTATATTTGTAGAAAACGATGTATGCCTATGGAGATTGTCCAAGCTCAGAAATTTGACGTGGATGAGCTGGCCCCCCGCGCTTCGGAGATCATGGAGAGATTGAAGAGCGGCCCGTGGCCCAGCCACGTGGTGGAGCTGGAGAAGACGCGGTATCCCACCCAGGCGTACGCCGCCGGGCTTGCGGCCGGCAAGACGGCGTGGGCAGCCGGCTCCGCCAAGATTAGATACGTCTATACAGGTTTCATCGCCAGGAGGACTAGAGATGGGAAATACGCAGAGTTGCACTTCCGCGTCTGGCAACCCTCAGGCCAGGTATACACCACGGAGTACCTCACGAAGATTCTCGACTTCGCAGAAAAATACGGGCTGGGTTTAATTGAAATCGCAGGGCAACAGGGCATGATGATCATCTCGATAGACCCGTCCAAAGCTGACGAGGCCGTAGACGCCCTACGCGCCATAGGCACAGACGTCGGGGCAACCGGCGACACAATAAGAGAGCTCGCCACTTGCATAGGGCCCGCCCTCTGCGAGTTCGCCCTCTACGACACGCTGGAGGCCCGCGACAAGTTCCTCACCCACCCCAAGATCTACGAGTGGATGTCCAACCAGCTCTTCCCCTTTAAGTTTAAGGCCAAATTCTCCGGTTGCCCCTTCGACTGTAGCCGCGCAGTTCACCGCTCCGATTTCGGCTTTATTGGGGTTTGGGAGGGGGCGCCGGAGGTGGATCAGGAGCTTTTGCGGAGGAAGATTGAGGCTGGGGAGGTGGATCCGGAGAAGCTCGCCGCCAACTGCCCAAGCGGCGCCATTACCTGGGACAGAGAAAAGAAAGAGCTGAAAATAGACGGCGCCAGATGCAAAAAATCCATGCACTGCATAAGAACAGCCTTCCCAGCCATAAAACCAGGCAAAAACAGAAAAATCGCCGTGCTGGTAGGCGGCCACGTGAAGGGCAGGTTCGGCGGCAAGATGGGCAAGCCGCTAGCAATTGTAGACAGGGTGGAGGATGCCATGGATTGGGTGGTGAAGACTGTGGAGGCTTGGATGAACGGCATGGAGAGCGGCATCTCGAAGCATAAGGACCGCATTGGCGACTTCATAATGAAGGTGAGTTTCAAGAAATATAGCGAGGAGATTCTGGGCATAAAGACGCCGTATAAGCCTTCGTTGCATGGGAGGCTGGGCGCAGGCGCTGTGCTTGACGACTCTGAACGTAAGATGTGGCTAGATTGGGTCAGTAACATAGTGAACGAATACGGCGGGAGGCTATGACGGCGGTCCCCAACCCGGCTGACAGGCTGAAGAAGAACCTCCCGGTGCCTTATACCAAGTACCTCCCAGAGATACTTAAGCGTAACTACGGGAGGTGGGTGGATAGAAAGTTCCACGGCTACGGCATAATAGAACACATATCGGAGACCGGAGAGCGCGTGTTTACAGTGAAAATAGCCATGCCTCCAAACGCCAGGCTCAGCGCAGATACGTTGGAGCAGTTTGCCGACATAGCCGACAAATTTGGCATAGGGGCTATGAGGGTTACTATGGCGGGCAATTTGGAGATTCTTACTGACTCTCTGGAGAAGGCTCTTAAGATCAAGGAGATTATGGAGAAGATGGGCTTCCCGGTGGGCGGCTGGGGGCCGACCATCTGGTCGATTAATAGTTGCACAGCCTTCCTGACCTGCACCACCGCCGTAGTCGACGCGCCCTCTATCACGAAGGTGCTTTACGACGCGCTTAAGCCTTATTTCACCGGCGAGGTCGCCTTGCCTGCGAAGCTGAGGATAAACGTGTCGGGCTGTCCCAGCACCTGCGGCGGCTTGACGGCTGACATAAACATAGTGGGTCACTACGGCGACGCGCCCACCTACGACCCGGAGCGTATTAAGCTGTGTCTCCCCAAGAGCGCCAAGGCGCTGGAGGCTGGTCACGTGCCTGAGGTGGCTGAGGTCTGCCCCACTGGCGCGATTAAGGTCTACGGCAAGGCTGACGGCTCGGTGGGGCTTGACATCATACGGTCTAAGTGCATCGCGTGTGGCCGTTGCCGCGACGTCTGCGACTGGATAGAGTTCGACGCGAGTAAGGCGGGCGTAGCCATCATGGTGGGCGGCAAGGCCAGCAACACGGGCCGCGGCCCCATGCCGTCGGTGCAGATCATACCGTGGGTCCCCGCTGTGCCGCCTGAGTACAGGGAGATCGTCGCGGTGGTGAGGAAGATCATCGACGTGTGGCGGGAAGAGGCGAGACAGGGCGAGCGGATAGGCGACTGGATCGCCAGGATAGGGTTTGAGGAGTTCTACAGGCGGCTTAACATACCGGTAACTAAGTGGAACCAGCCGCCGAGGTTCTCCGGCGAATTCGGCGTTAGGCAGTTCTTCCAGACGGCGTGAGCGTCTACGACAAAATCGGCGAGTTTTTACTCACCCTCCGTTTTAAATATGGCGTAGAAGAGTTTTCAGACTCCTCCGAACTAGCCAGCTACCTAGCTCAGCTAGGCCCCGGAGAAGATGCCGTGGCCATCCTTTCGTTGCCCGGCAGGCCCAGGCCCCTCCTAGTGTCTGCTTATAGAGAAGGAGACGTCTTCGCCCTGGCGCTTGCGGATCTAGACGACGTGCGGGTTGCAGAACTGGGGGTGGACCTCCAGGATTTGGAAGACGTCACCTCGCGGATAGGCGCCGAGGCGTTCGGCGACAGGGGCATAGCCCCCTTCTTCTTCCCCATAATGGAGCGGGAAGGCCGGATATACTTCGCCATGGGGATCAAGACGGTCCTCGACGTCGTTACCGGAGGGGCCATAGAGCAGCTCATAGAGACATTAGAGTGGGAAGGAGACGCCTACTATGAAAAGATCATGGAAAGACTCGGCCCGAAGCCCAAGACAGATCAACCGGGGTGACACACAGAGCCGCCACAACCGCGGCTTTGCTCACGTCGCCGCCAGGCGGGGCAGCCGTCTAGAGCAGAATTTATATATATATGTTGAATGTAGTGGTAATGGTCGACGTTGAGACAATTATTAGCCTCCTCATAGCCCAAGCGCCCCTCGTCGCCATCGCAGTAACTGTGCTATACTACACACTTGACAAAAAAATAGAGAGTCTCGATAGAAAAATAGAGAGGATGAAGGCAGATCTCGAAAGAAAAATAGAGAGTCTCGATAGAAAAATAGAGGGCATAAAAGAAGAGCTTAATAGAGAAATAAAAAATGTAAAAGAGGGACTTGATAAAAAAATAGATGGGGTAAAAGAAGGGGTTGGTAGAGAGGTAGAAGGCGTAAAAGAGAGGCTTAGTAGAGAGATAGAGGGTGTACGAGGTGGGCTTGAAAGGGTTAGGGAGCGTGTAGAGGAGGCGGTTAATGCTTTTTATAGTTATGAGAATACGTTGATTGACTTCCTAGCCGTGAAGGGGGTTGTGGCTGAGTCTGAGGCTGTTCTTCTACGTGGGGCTCTCAGATCGCTGGTTCCCTTGGCTAAGTCGAAGTACTATACCGAGGAGGTGAGGAAAAGACTCATCGAGATTTTAGACAAGGAGATAGGCGACTACACGTGGAGCGACATTGCCGAGCTGGAAAAAATCGCAGAAGCCATAAGGAAGGAGGCTTGGGAAACCGGAAGAGAAGACTTGAGGAAGTACTATCCGCTGTTGAAGATGTACACGGCCATGCTAAGAGGCATCCTAAGAAGAAGAGAAATAGAGAAATCTCACAAAGATAAACAGAGCTAGCCTCCCGACGGGCGGGGGTAGGCCGCCGGCTCCGGCCCTCTGCTGGCTAGCCACGTAGTTGACAATAGAAAATGTTGGTGTTGAGGAGATAGGGGTGGGAGTTTAGCTTTTTAGGGCGTTGAGGGCCTGGTCTACCGGTATTGCCAAGTAGGTGGTGGTTCTGACTGAGCCTCTGCTGTTTAGGTCCACCAGGGCCTTGAGGAATTTGCTCACGTCTTCTACCTCTACGATAGATAAGAAGTCGAAGTCTCCAAAGACCACATACTGTTCCAACACCTTGACGCCGTAGTTCTCAAGCTCCTTATTTACCTCCTTAACCCTCTCCGGCTTCGCTTTGAGCGTCTCCGCGCCTTGGTCTGTGAGCCTAGATACTACTACGAACCGCATATCTATACGGGTGGGCTTGTATTTAAATATTACTTTTGGACTAATTCGTTAGGTATATAGACAAACCTATATAATTATAATTATCATCTGCCGTGGGATGTGTTGTTACATGTTAATAATGTTATATTTTGGTGTTAACAGTTCATCTGTAAATAACGTTTTATTATTGTAGAGGATTATCTTCCTGTCGGCTGGGAAAGGTCAGAGTAGGCGCGAGTGCCTGCTTCCATCACGCCGTTTAAAATAAGAAAGCCCTAGCCTGCCTGGGCGGGCAGCTTGGCGCTTGGCGTTGTTTTCGCCGTGCAGTTCGCAGTGTGGGGGCTCCTCGTCATGCAATTTCCATTTGCGAGGGCCATGCCGTACGCCGCGGACATGGCGTCGGGTATGCATCTCTCCGCCGCATGGTCTGAGGGCACAGGCCCAGGTGTCTCTTGGGTGCAAGACAACAGGTTGGTAGCTCCTTACGCTGACCGCTGATGTACTTAATACTCGGCGTATTGGGCGGCGCCATGGCGGCTGCCCTCCTCTCGGGGGAGTTTCAGTGGTTCAAGATATACGGCCGGTGGAGGACACTCGCCCGGCACTTCGTGGCGGGCGTAGGCATGGGCATCGCCGTGTGGATAGCCGTCGGCTGTAACGTCTATGGCTTCTACACAGCCACCCTAAGGCCCGAAGTAGGCTGGCTCTACGCGCTGGGGGTGTACCTAGGCGCCAGGCTGGGGCTGAGGCTGACATATAAGATAACGAGGCTGCGGTATTAACAGTCTGCAGTTAAGAGGGTTTATTTAGAAAAACAGAGATATAAGCATGCAACATGGGGCTGAGACTCCCGCGTTTAAGCTGGGGGATACCTCAGGCTTTAAGCCGCATAAGGCTAAGCCGGAGCAACTAAAGGCGCTTAATGAACGTGTCGGGCTTGTCCTCCCCGGGGATCCGCTGGAGCATATACGTCGGAGGTTGAAGGAGGTGGTGAAGACCAACAGAAACGTGAAGATGGCTGTGGACGTCTGCGTCCACTGTGGGGTTTGTCTCGACAACTGTCCGACGTATGTAACCACCAGAGATATCTTCAACTCGCCTGTGGGCAGGTCGGAGCTCATCAGATCTGTCCTCAAGGCCGACGGGGCAAGCGGCAAGGTCTTCGGCAAGCTGATAGGCGCCGCCAAGCTTACTGAAGAGATGGTGGAGAAGATCTACACTTACTACTACCAGTGTCTCGAATGTAGGAAATGCGCCTACGCCTGTCCTTTCGGCATAGATCAGGCAGACGTCACGAGGGCGATTAGGGAGGTTATGTACGAGGCGGGGATCTTATCTAAGTACCTCGCCACGGTCATAGACGCGGTAGAGAGGACTGGCACCAACCTGGGGATGAAGCCTATGGCAGTTGTGAAGTCTATCGTGTTTGCCGCCAGCGAGATCAAAGAGGAGAAGAAGATGGAGGTGGAGTACTACATCTACCGCGACGACACTAACGAGCTGAAGAAATACGTAGGAGACAGAGAGGTGGCCAGCTGGAAGCTTGAACAGGCGCCTGAACGCCCCGAGGCTCTTCTGGTGCCTCCCTCCGCCGACTTCTTCACCAACATAGAGACGTTGAAGGGGTACATGTTGTTCCTCCACCTAATGGGCGTGAAGTTCGCCATCTCCACAGAGATGGCCGAGCTGGCGAACTTCGGCTTGTTTGCCTCGGAGAGGCACCTCCGCATAATTGCACAGCGGCTTATAAACGCGGCGTTGAGACTTGGCGTTAAGACTGTGATTGCCGGGGAGTGCGGCCACGGCTGGAGGGCGTTTAAGAACTACACAGCGCCGGAGCTGGAGAGGAGGGGGGTGAAGACCCTCCACATATTCCACATGGTGGTAGACGCCATAAAAAACGGCAAGCTTAAGCTCAACCCCGAGGCAAACGGGGAGGTGGTCTACACCTTCCAGGACTCCTGCAACTACGCCAGAGGCGGTGACCTCACTGAGGAGCCCCGCTTCATAATTAAACACGTGGTTAAGAAATACGTGGAGCCGATAAGAGGCCGGGAGAAGACCTGGTGTTGTGGCGGCGGCGGAGGGCTGTTGACAGACGAGCTGTTGCCCCTCCGCATAAGATATGCCAAGAATTGGTACGAGGACGCGCTTAAAGTAGGCGCGCAACACGTGGTAAGAGCATGCGCCATCTGTAAAGCCCAGCTAAGCCACACCATGCCACATCTCAACAAGGAATATGGCAAAAATATCACATACAGCGGATTAATGGATCTGGTGTATAAGGCAACAGTAGTTTGACAACTAAACGGTAAGCCTCTTCCTTTAAGTCGGAGGGGGGTCAAGTTGGTGAAAAACGGTAAATCTTCTAACTGTTTTTTAACCGAACCCCCTCCTAGGCGGCTTTGCCTAGTTGCGTCCTCTCTTTGTCATGTCTATCTTTACAAGTTACGATACGGCTCAGAAAGGGTGGGGGTATTGCTTGAGAACGATGTCGATTTAGGGGTCTCCACGGCTGAAGCATGACGTGATGCGGTTGATTATAATAGTGTAGTTAATAAAGGTTTTTATTTTGTTTGTATCAGACCTGTTATGGCCGTGGAGGCTTTGGGCTTGGTTGGGCTTTTTGTTCTTGCCCTAATAATAGGCGTTGCTGGAACAATTGCCGGAGTTGGAGGCGGCGTGCTATTTACGCCAGTTATGCTTGGTTTCACGGACGTCCATCCCGACCTTGTAAGAGCTACTGGTCTTGCAATAGCGTGTTACTCATCCATAATGGCGGGTGTTATCTTTTTCAAGGAGAGAATAGCGCCTTTTAGACTTATATTAATTGCCTCGTCAGTTCTCCTACCTGCCGCAATTATCGGATCCATGGTGGGGATTCACGTCGCGGCGTTGGGGAAGTGGGGCCAGGGGTTGGTGAGGTTGTTGCTTGGCTTAACAATATTTATTGTTGTAGTGTTGCTTTCTATAAAGAAGGTGGATTGGCCTACTTCTAGGTGTAGTGGAGGCTTTGTTAAATTCTTTGGGCTGAGATATATTTATCATGAAAAAACTTTAAACAAGGAGATAGAGTACTGTCCTATAAGGCCTTACGCCGGTCTTCCACTGCTTTTCCTTGTGGGGTTTGTGTCGGGGTTCTTTGGACTGGGAGCCGCGTGGGCTCTAATTCCGACGTATAACCTCGTGATGGGCCTTCCGCTTAAGGTCGCGGCGGCTTCTTCAAAAGCTTCTCTGGCCTTCGCAGACACAGGTGCTTTGTGGGTTTATATGCACAGCGGTAAGGTGTATCCAGAGCTCATCATCACTGCGTCGCTTGGCGTTATTCTGGGGGCGAACATGGGTGCGAAGATTTTGCTTAAGGCTAGGGTGGCGATAATCCGGTGGTTGATAATAGCCATAATGATATTCAACGGTATACAGCTAGTAATTAGGGGACTTGGTGAGATGGGCATAATATGAGAGAGGCTGACCGCCAATACGCAGAAATTACGAAGATTCTTATCTACGCCGCCCTTGTTATACTTGCAGCTGCGTTGGTAATACGCATAACACTAAACCCTGAGGTCTTTACAGAGTTTAAAAATGTAATCAGCGGCGAGCTGGACCATTGGAAGCCCGAGGGTTTTATTGACTACGTGCCGCTTTATGCGATATACTTCATAAATTCCGTCGCGCCTCTCGCCCTGGTGATTGTGTTGCCTGCGCTTTACAGGGAAAACGTGCCAACGGCCCTACTTGCGACCATCATACTGGTGTTACTAATACTAGTAATACTGGGAGTTGTGTCTATAAGGGAATAGGCGGGGGCGATCCGTGGCGGCACTTCAGTATAGGCCCGCCGCTTTGTATGGTCTCTTCAAGCGCCGACTTCACCCCCGACAAGGACATATTACGCAACACCTGTTGCCACACTTCCCACATAGTGGTATTACGTAACTTCGCGCCCAGCTTTCGTGGAGA
>DAITPC010000006.1:61226-63882 GCA_036833835.1 Pyrobaculum sp.
GCATTAATCACACGTCTCATCTTCGCCCCAGAACATGCCTTTCACCAGTTGGAACAAACTATAGCCGACGGCCTCGCCGTATGGCGCCCAGAAGTGTCTCAAGACATGTGGGTGCTCTACGCCGTCGGCTTCGCCAATCTCATAGTGGCAGTGGGCCTGTCCGTAGCCGTACCAGCTCTCATCAGGGAGCACAAAGCCACGGCGGCTATAGCGATATTTGACTCTTGTTGCTAATACTTACAGCCCTGGCGCCGGGGGACGTCAAGATAACAGACAACATGGAGACGCCGGCTCTTAGATAGTCTTCACGCCTGGCGTACGAAAACGACCATATGTGCGCCGGTATCCAGAGGTAGACCACTAGAGATAGCAACACGCCGACGGTGTCAGGCGGCCGCGCCGAGACATAACCTGTGAGAAACGCCGCGTTTCCCGCGACTCCGCCAAACAACACGTGGAGCCAAGTCCTCCACTTGAGCAGAATTGTATACACCACCGCGTAGAAGACCCAAGCCCAGAACCACCACTGCGGTCGGCCACGGCCCCAGGAGCAACCACGCAAGGACGACGCTTAACGCCGGAAGCACTAGGGAGAACGCCAACGCGTTTCTCAGCGCTATTCTACCTGCGGGGAGGGGGCGCTTCGCCGTTCTAGACATCAACGCGTCTATATCCCGCTCCCAGTAGTGGTTAAAGGCGGCCACCCCGCCGGTGGAGAGGATCCCCCACCGGTATCAACGCCGCCAAGACAGCGGGGTCGGGGCTACGGCCAGAGACATAGACGTAGCCTGCCACAGACGCCAATATCAACAGCCAGATCACCCGCGGCTTCAAAAGAATAAGGCAATCCCGCATATGTGTACCTTGCCATATTGATACTTTTACATCGGCGCCGCTCTTTCCCACGTTAAAAAGACTCAGCAGAGCCCTAAGTTCTAATGAAACTTGGCAAGTCAAACCCGGCGCGGTGTGTCAGCCGCCAGAGTTGCACATCTGGTCTCTTGGGCGATTCGCCTTTGACGCCCCTGTGCGGTGTAAAAATTTGAGGGTTTTGAAAAATTACTGTTTAAGTTTAGCTAGCAGGTAGCCGTAGAGCTTTGTGGGCGGCTTCCAGAGGGTTGGCATGGCTAGGAAGGAGAAGGGGTGGATCAACTTGCCGAGCGGGACGTATGCTATGAAGATCAGCGCCAGAAGGACGTGTAGTTTAGTTACCAAGTCCCACTGAGCCGCTAGGTCCAGTCTCGGGGAGCCCATCAACACGCTCTTAACCCAGGGCGCCACAGTCTCCATATATGGCGGATGGATGACGAATGTTTGTATATTTCCAAGTGCCACCAGCGCAATCAGCAGAATCAAGGCAAACCAATCGTCGAGGAAACTAAGCCGCCTCACGTCGGGCCTCACGAGCCTCCTCACTAGGAGCAGGATCAACCCCACCAGAGCCGCTACACCTGCGGCGCCGCCTACATAAAGAGCGATGGCTTTATGCATCTCCTTCGAAATGCCTAACTGTTGCGGCGGCACAATCATAGAGAGGTGCCCCAGAAGCGCCACCCATATTCCCCAGTGGAACAGAGCTGAGCCCACCAGCAGAAGCCTATCTGACATGGTTAATGTATAGAGCAGAAACACACGCCTCAGCACCTCCCCGAGGCGGGCGTCGAACCCCCAGCTGTACCCCTTCACAGCTACGGAATAGAGACCAGTGAGGTTGGCGGCAGAGAGCCAGCTCCAAAGCCTGTAGACAACCCCAGCTACCAATACCAAGAGCGCCACATATGGAAATACCCCATACAAGACAAGTGTTCCGAGGTCCATACCGGCTGGTCTCTCCAGCTTTAAAACTGTTGTTTACATTTCTCCGTTAGTAGACATATAAACTGGAACTACTACATACCCGTGGAGCTTTGGCTCAGCCTCTGCAAAACCTCTACAATTCTCGACTACAGATTAGTCATCTTCGGCGACTTCCCCCCATATGTCAAGGTAAAGAGCATATACGGGAAAGAAGTGCTCGCACGCGCCTCACAGCGCGACTGCGTAGGCGTGTCGAGAGAACTCGCCCTCTACCTCTACCCCCACTACGGGTGGGACAAGACGGCGGTGGAAGCGCCGTTTTTTATAGAGCCCACAGAGCCGCAGCCAGCCCACCGCGTAGTGATGACAGTACCCTTCGGCATAACCGAGGCGGTGGTGAGGAGACAACTCACCGGATACCCGCTGGTCACGGGATCCATAGCGCTTGAGTACCTAGAACACGTGGAGTTCGGAGAAATAGTCCACGTGGAACCCCCCATGTCTATACTTACAGACTCCACAACGCTGAAAATAATCGAAAAACCTGTCGAAGATGACGCAATTCTCTTCCGACGCCGCCTCTCCACATAACAGCCGCCGCCTCGCGACGTCAACACGTGGGCGGGCGTCCCCGGCGGTCGCGAGACCGATGTAAAAAGGCTGAAGGTCCTCTCCAAGCTACTCCTCGGCAACACCGGCAGCCTAAAGCAACGGCAAACAATTCGCGTACACACGACGCCATCTGGAAAACGCCACGCGCTTCAAAGAGATCAAGGACGTTGTTGAGAGGTGGCTATACGGGAACCTGGCGGCTTCCGGCCTGGCGTAAACCCGCGGACATTCCTCCAACACTTAGTTG
>DAITPC010000007.1:0-34514 GCA_036833835.1 Pyrobaculum sp.
TGGACCCGTCCAGCGCCGTCGGCTTATCCCCCGTTTCCCTCCAAGGGTGGGGGCCCTTGGAGGTTAGGACCCGGGGCAACTGGGAGACGTGGGTCGTTGTATTGTCTATGTGTGTTAATAACAGTGGATGTGTCTTACCTGGGTGATACGTCAGCCCAGCTTCGGGAGGGCTCCTTTGGCGAAGAGCTTGGCGAGGAGGGTCTTATTGACCTTGTATATCGAGCCCGCAACCTCCGCAATTAGTTTGTCGGAGGGTTTACACTTCTGGAAGCCGAGTTTTAGGCAGTAGGTGTATTTCTGTATCTTTAAGTCGTCCGGGTTTCTTATCTTGCCTAGGGCTATCTCCTCGGCGATTTTGTAGGCGCTGTAGAACGCAGCGTAGTTGACAAGCCGCTCAGAAAGATTTGGGTACACCATCTCGTAGGTCTTTATGGACTTAACCATAAGGATCTCGGGATAGTAGCCCAATATGGCGCCGGTGAACACAACCCTAAGGACCCTAAACACCTTCTCTTCCGTGGATTTCCCCTTTATTTCCTCCGTCTTTTTCATCAACATCTCCTTCACATCGGGAGACACCACCTCCGTCACGGACTTGATGATCTCGATAGCCTCCACAGCCTTGTTCTCTATGTAGAATATGTTGTCATACTCGCTGGGGCTCAGCACCGCCGCGCCGTAGACCCCCACTAGATATACAGTGGCTATCTCTTTGTCGTACACACCCTCCCTAGACAGGCCGCGGAAGGGCTCGATCCCCTTTTCTCTGTAAAGCGCTTGAAGCTCAGCCACTAGGGCCGAGCGGGAGGTTACCGCGCCTGTGAGGACCCGCTCTAGCAACGTGAGAGCCGCCTCTATCCTATCTTTGTGTAGCTGCTTTGCCGTCTCCATTGCCCTTAGTCTCTATAATTATCCGCGTTGGCAACGGCAACTTTGAGGCAGCGCGTCTCAACGCCTCCTTTATATGTGCGAGATGCTCCGGCTTAAACTCCACATAGAATATGACCTGACCTGGCTCGACCCTAGCCGCTCTGCCGGCCGGCGAGCCGAAAGCCAGCCTCATGCCCTCCTGTAGACGGTCGGCGCCGGCCATGGCTAACATCCTGTTTTCCCTCAGGACGTGATGCGGCACGGTGTTTAGGCGCATATAGTAATTAGCATCGCCTACGTATTTAGTCAAGTACTTAGATGCCATCTGCCTCGCCGCTTCCAAGGCTTGCATTCTGATCTGCCCCCTCTCCTCCACCACGAGCTTGGCAATCATGGTAAAAGCCGCTCTAGCCGCCGCGCTGGTGGTTCCCATGTCGAACTTCGGAATTTGGATCATCGGCGCGCCGTGTATGTACTCCTCCCGCGTATACGGCGGCCCCTTTATTCTTCTATAACAGCGAGCCGGTCTAACGGGCATGCCCCACAGATGGGGGTGTAATAAAAAGATTTTGTCTCACTAGAGACACGGCCCCGCGGCTTCAAGCCACAGGTCCCGACTACTACTTGCTGTGTTCATCGGTATTATCCGGCCGGCTATCCTCGTCGTCTTTGGAGAAGCTTCATGGCGGCCTGGACTAAGTCGCCTCTAGCCTCCACAAGCGCCTTGACTGCCTCCTCCCTTGTGGCGCCGGTTTGCTCCATCACCAGCGCAATATCCTCTTCGCTTGGCTGGTATTCCGCAGTCTGCTGCAACTGGGGGGTCGGCGTCATCTTCTGTATGGAGCCCTCGGCGGTCTGTACCTGATACAGCAACGTCTTGTTGGGCATCCTCATCAACGCCACGGTGGGGTTGTTGATCCTCAACACCTCGCCGTTTTTAAGCCTGATCTCCACATACGCGGCATCTACCTCCTCCACCTTGATTCCCATTCGCTTCAGTATCTTCTCAAGTTCGCGGGGGTTTGTGGGGATCATGCTAGGGCCTTCTTGACGACTTCTTTTAATGTTTGTATGTCGCCTTTGTACTGCCCTTGGGCGAAGGTCTTGGAGCCGCCGCCTCTGAACCCGATCTCCTTCAACACCTTGACTATCGGCGCGACGTCTACGCCGCCTGTGTAGATGCTGACTCTCTCGCCGCCCGCCACTATGAGGACAAGGTCCCTGTCGCGGCTCGTCGCCGTCTGCGCGAGACGCTTCGCAAGCTCCTCGTCGTCGAGCTCCACCACGGCAAGTTTATACCTCCCCACAGGCTCGCCCTTGAGAGTCTCCGTGAGGACAGAGGCGTAGAGCTCCATATACCTCCTAGCCTTTCTCTCCGCCTCCTCGGCCCTTTGCGCCAGTCTCTTCACAGCCTCCACCAAGTTCTCCTTGGAGCCGCCGGCAACAGACGCAGCCTCTGCGGCCTGGCGCTCAAGCTCCTGCAGATAGGAGATGGAGTGCATGCCCGTGGTAAATATGAAGCGTACCACGCCGTCTGCTATGCGCTCCACCTTCTGGATCTTTATCAGGCCTATCTCGCCGGTCTGCCGCAGATGCGTCCCGCCACACGCCTGGACGTCAAAGGGCGCGTCGTCTGGGCCTACCTGCACCACTCTGATCTCCCTGGCGGGCACGACGCCTCCCTGATATAGGATAAAGCCGTATTTAGCCTCAGCCTCGTTTCTCGGCATAATCCTGACATACACAGGCATGCTGGCCTGTACGACGCTGTTTGCCAGCTTTTCTATCTGGGAGATCTCCTCCGGCGTAGGAAGCTTGTAGTGGGTCACGTCTATGCGGCTGGAGGGTACGTCCTTCTGCGCGCCTGCCTGCCAGATATGCGGACCCAGGACCCGTCTGATGCTCTGGATGAGGACGTGGGTGCCGGTGTGCATCTTCATCAAGGCGTATCTCCTCTCCCAGTCGATCTCGCCGGCCACCTCAGCGCCTTCAGGCGGGGGCTGGCCCTCCACCACGTGGACTATCACGTGGCCCACCCTCTGTACATCCACCACCTTGGCCTCACCGCCGGCGTGTCTCAACACGCCGGTGTCCGCCGGCTGGCCGCCGCCTTCGGCATAGAAGGCGGTCTGGTCCAGCACCACGTATCTGCCGTCTACCACCCTCAGCACCCTCGCGTTGAAGCTCCTCATGTAGGGATCCTCGTAAAACAGCTCCCGAGTCCTGGGGAGGTCCATCACCTTCGCCATCTCAACCAGGGTCTTCTCCGGCTGCTTCTCCCTCCTCGTGTGCCTAGCCGCCAGCCTGGAGTAGAAGTCGTCGGGCACCTTCACCTCAACGCCCAGCGACTTGGCGGTCTCAGCCACGATCTCAGGCGGAAGCCCGAAGCTGTCGTAAAGCGCCACCAAGTCGTCTGGCTCCAAGCCGGACCTGCCCCTCCTCCTCGCCTCCTCCGCAACCCTCCTCACGACGGAGGGGGCGGACTTCAGCACCTCCCTGTACTTCTTCTCCTCGAGGTCGATGAGCTCCAGTATTAAGCTTCTCGCCTCCCAGACCTCCGGGTAGTCCGCCTTAAGCTCCTTTAGGTGCATGTCGAAAAGCTCCACCAGAGGGACTTCCATGCCCACTATGGCCATGTTTCTCAAGATCCTCCTTATCAACAGCCTCGCCAGGTACCCGGCGCCGGAGTTGGAGGGTATGACGCCGTCTGCGATCATCCAAGACACCGTCCTGCTGTGGTCGGCCAGGACATACAGCGCCTCCTGGGGCCGCACCACCTCTCTGAACCACCTGGGGTCGACCCCTATCTTCTCCGCAATTATGTCGTAAGCCTTCTCCAGGGCGATCACCTCGGGGTCCATCTGCCCGAAGTATACCGACGCCTTCCCCATCACGTCCTCGGGCGGCTTCGGCACGCCTGTGGCCCTCCTCGCCTTGTCTAGAAACGGCCCAAACACCGCGTCGTAGATAGTCGGCGTGCCCTTGACGAGCCAGTAGATCCTCTCCAGGCCGTAGCCGGTGTCAACTATTTTCAGCGGAAGGTCCACGTATTTGCCGTCTTTCACCTCGTAGTGCATAAACACCAGCGTCGCCACCTCAAGCCCCCTAACCAACACCTCGAAGCACTCCCCCGCGTTGCCGCCCCCCTCCCATACGGACTCCTTGAAGGTTATCTCGCCCGGCGGTATGCCCAGCTCCTTGGTGAAGAACTTGTAGGCGTATTCCGTCGTCTCGTCGATCCAGTAAACGTATTTATCTGGGTAGTTGAAGGCATGGTGCGCCATCATCTCGAAACCTGTCAAGTGCCTGCCGCTACGCCCCACCTTATCCACGTCGGTCAGCCTGATGGAGGGTTGCGAAATAGTCAGGGGATTGGCTGGGGGAGGCACCGCACCGCTTGTGACCCATGGCTGGAAGTCGTATATCGACGCCCCCACGAGGTAGACGTCGTCACGCCACCTCGCCACCACGGGGTAGCGCTTGATCCTCGCGTGGCCGTGTCTCTCGAAGAACCTCAGAAACCGCTCCCTCACATCAGTCAGCGACTCAACGGCGACTTTAGACGGAGGATTCCCGATGAAGCCATACGGCACACAAGGCTGATCCCCGCAGTAGACCTGGTCGCTACGGGAGGTCCAGAAGTAGGATCTGCATAGGGGGCACTGCTTCCGGGCGAAGCCGGAGCTCTGGAGGATCTTAGCCGACAGCACGACCCAAGCTGTTTGTGTTATAAATAGCTTTTTGTTTCTGGGCGTGCACATAGAGGAGGCCGCCGAAATGCTCTCCGCCAAGCTCAGGAGCAGGAGCTTCAGGAAGGCCGTGGGGGCGAGGACCGCGGAGGCGATAGAGGAGCTGGTTAATGCCGTGAAATGCGGGTCCTGCATCACGGAGCGGGAGGCCGCCGAGTTGCTTAACAACTTCTACATCTTCGAGGCGCGGGTGAGGTGGCTACTTGAGCTTTACGACAAGATCTCCCGGGGAGCCCTAAAGGCCTTGGTCCGGGAGGTGCTCGGCGAGGACGTCGCCGCGCAACCGGTCGAGTACGACCTTCTGCTGAGGGAGATGGAGGCGTATAGGCGGCACCTATTCGCCGTCGCGGAGCGAGTCCTTAAGTGCTACTCCTCCAGGAGCTCCAAGGCGTAGATCCCCGGCTTCTCTATGCCGAGTCTCCTGGCGATGCAGGACTTGGCGGGGTCTATGACGGCTATCATGCCTCTCCACCTGTGTATAAACTCCTCGGAGCCGCAACTGGGGCACTGCTTGGCGTCTTCGGGCACCACCAGCTTGCATCGTCTACAAGCCTTGTAGCCGCTGAGGGTGCGCTTCTTGGCGCTCATGCCTTCTTGGCGGGGGCCTTCTTTTCTCTGAGCCACTCAAGCTTGCCAAGGCCCGGCATGCGCATGGTCAGCGTTACGCGGAGGAGGAGGTCGGTGCCTTCTCTAGGCGTGGTGAAGCTGACGCCGGTGATGCGCGCCCTCACCACATCGCCAACCCCGACCCTCTTCTTGGTTCTCTCGCCCACGAAGCTCTTGGTGGAGGCGTCGAAGAATATGTTGGGCTCGTCCATGACGTGTATCTTGTTGATAAACCCGAGGAGCGGCCCGATTCTCACAAGCATTCCCATTTCCCTCACGTTTTCTACAACGCCTTCTACGATTTCTCCGTCCAGCGGCATGAAGGCGAGCATGGTAAAGGTGGCTCTGTGGTAAGTCCCGCCGTCTCCAAACACTATCTTCCCCTCCCGCGCCACCTTGGTGGACAGCACCGCCACGATGTACCCCACCTCCCTCAAGACCCTTCCTTCGTATCTACCCCTGAGTTGCATCAAGGCGATCTCCTCAAGGGGCTTCCCAAATTCGCTGGGGGGTATCCTCACGTAATCCTCCGCCTCCACTAATCTAAACGGCACGACGCAACACATGCAATATTTTATATACTTTACAACTGAAAGCCCACCTCCTCGCGCCTGAGAGGCGTACTGCCTAGCCGTCTGCATACGGCTAGCCACACAGCCAGCCCGCTACCGCAGAGTTTAAGAGATTTAGAACAGACAGATCAGCGTAGTACCCCGCCTAGTGTCCACGCGCGATAGGAGGCGCCGCCGGATAGGGGCGGTAGGTGCGTCGACGTGGCGCAATATGCAACACGGCGGTGCCACGCGTGATGGAGCTTGTCAGTAGACGGCAAGTTGCCCCTTGTAGAATTTAGCAACCGCTATCCCGAGCCGTCTGGCTCTTTCGGCAAGTGCGGCGTCGCCCGTCACGAGAACCGCGCCCAGCTCCCTCGCCGACTCAAGCACCGCCTTGTCAGCGGGACCCTCCTTCTCGTATATCTTGGGGCGAAGCAGCTGAAGCACGTCGAGCGCCACCCGCGCCTTCCTCTGACGCGTCGCCAGGAGACGAAGCTCTTCCAACACAGCCGCCGGCACGTAGACCTCGTGTTCCAGGAACTGCCCAATGTCTATGCGGCGCTCCACGATATGTATGAGCGCCGACGTGTCGAGGATCAGCCTCACAGACGTGCCACCTGGATCCCCAGCTTCTCGGCCGCCGCGGCGAAGGCGGGCTCCTTTGCGGAGAGTACCAGCTGAAGGCCTCTGGCGGTGGTGATTTCGAGGAGAGCAGAAAGCAACCTCTCCGCCTGCGCCCCCGGCACGGCCAGATCCACATCGTCGACAAACACCGCCGCGCCGGGGTTGGCCAGGAGGAGTTGAAGCAAGATGGGGAGCACCGCCTTTGTGTAGCTCCCGGCGTTGTAGGCGTTTGTCCACAAACCACCCCTCTTGACGTACATGGCGATACGTCCCGACTTAACGAGACCCACCCTAACGTCTTCTATGTCGGCTAGGGGGAGGTAGGCGTAGAGGATCTCCCTCACCCTCTCATATGCGGCTTGTGTGAGCACCCTGGAGAGGTGATGCGCCGTGAACTGCCCCTCGGATCCCACGCTGGTCGCCGGCATCAAGTCAACATGGGTTTCGTAGGTGTATTTCCACGCCGCCAGCCTCCTCCCGCTTATGAAGTAGAACCTGTCCTTAAGCCCGACCCTGAGGTCCAAGAGGGTTCTTTCGGCCGCGCGGACCCGCCCGTCTTCAACCGCGCCGCAGGGGATCATCACATCTTCGTTCATGACTGCATACGGCGCGACGCAGAGCTCGGCCTCCACGGGATAAAGCAGGATGCCCCTGTCACCCCTCTTCGCCATCTTCGCCAGCAACTCGCCGTTTTTACCCACCCACTGCTCCACGTAGTTGGTCGCCGTGGCGTATCTGTAGCCGTATGTCACTGCGGCTCCTTCAAGCTCCACGGTGAGCTCTATGCCGAAGGGCCTCTCAAGGTCGCCTCCGAAGTGTACGTCCTCCGGCTCGTGGATAATGAGGAGAGGCCCCTCCAGGGCGAGCCACTGCTCCCCGCGGCTCTGTATCAACAGCACCGCCCCCTCCATGAAGGTGGTCTTGCCCGAGTTGGGCGGACCAAATAGCAACGTGGCGCGGCTCAGCTCCACACATCTGCTCCCCACGCCCCTGAAGTGATCTAGGCAGATCCTGCTTATCATAGTGCCCGCCTCAGCTCCCTCGTCAGATCCACCAGGGCTTCCTGCAAGTCGTCGGAGTTTTTCACCTCGGTGTCTTTCGGAATGATGTGTAGGTGCAGATGGCCCTCGAGTCCCGCCCCCGCAGCGCGTCCGATGTTTAGCCCAACTATGAAGTCACGCGCCCCCGTGACCTTCCTCACAGCCTCCATAAGTTGCTTGGCCATCTTCACCATTTCCACCCACTCCGCCTCAGTAAGCTCCTCAAACTGCGAGATGTGGCGGTAGGGCGCCACCATGACGTGGCCCCAGGTGTAGGGGTACTTGTTCAATATGGCAAACACGTGCCTGCCTCTGAGGGGAACGAGGTACTCGTCGTCTCGCCCAGCCTCGGCGGCGGCTCTACAGAGGAAGCACCCCTCCCCGCGGTCGATGTTTTTGATGTATCTATAACGCCAAGGGGCGTAAACCACGCGGAAGTCCACATCTAATACAAGCCATATAAATTATTAATTCATTACCGCAAAGAGCGGCCGTGCCGAGCTGGCGCGTCCACAGAGCCTTGGCGTCGCTGGTCTCAGCCGGCCTGCCTAGGGATGCCGCGAGGGGGCTTCTGGCGGGCGTCGTGGAGCCCGACGCGGTGCCCGACTTGGAGGTGAGGTGCAGAGATGGGCGTTGCCGCGCCGTCCGCATGCGTCACCACGCTGGGGTTCCGCGGGGTCTCGTGGAGTACTACTTCAACTTGGCGTGTTTCTACAGGGCAAGGGGGGAGCTCCACGCGGCGGGGAGGGCCCTCGGCCGGGCGCTACATTACATCCACGACGGGGCTGTGAAGACCAAGAGGTTGCTCCTATTTGACGTACACGACGAAGTGGAGCAAGAAATGGAGAGGCTCGTGGATGCGCTTCCTGACCTCTGCCTCGGCGTTGCGGCAAGGCGTTCTAATAGAGCCGCCGAGGCTTTGTGCTTCGCCTATGTGGAGTCTAGGCGGCTGGTGGAGCGGTTTATCTCTGAACCTCTGCCTACACAAAAGGCGGCGCGAGGCGCCTTGTGGCGCGGACGGGCGAAGAAGTGGGGGCTAGCGGCGGCTTTGGCGGTGGGAGCTACGGCCGGTTTCCCGGCCGCGTTGCTCGGATTTTTGACCGGCGCGGTTTTTCTGCTGTGGAGACCTGGGGAGTACGTGGCGGCGATGCGGGGCGGGGTGGCGTGTGTCAAACCGCGGCGATATGTGCCCGCGCTTATGTGCTGAGCCTCGCCGCGTTGACTCGCCTCAACAGTATCTTACCCGACACGGCGTGATATACCGCCTCCACACCCTCGAGATACTGCACAAGCTTAATTTTGTCCAGCCAAGTCAGCTCGACTCCGATAGACTCGAGGAGTTTGTCCAAGTCCGCGGGCTCTTCGCCAATCCTAGCGGTGACTAACTTAGCCACTACGCGTAGATCCACGGAGTAGACAGCGCTGTTGTTTATCTATCCAACGTCTAATATGCCCCCGCACTCCGCCGAGGCGGCACGGATATCTAAATATAATTAGTGTTTTTTCCGTGGCCAGTTTCACCACGCCTTGCACCGTGGTGGTGGGAGTCGTCTCACGGAAAGTGGTGTATCTAGAGGTGGATAGCGGCAAGAGAGTAGAGGAGCCCGTGGGGGTTGACTTAGAGTCGGCAGAGCCTAGAGCAGATAGAGAGTTTCTCTCTGGACACGTAGCGTATACCTCGTTTGGAACTACTATCGTGAAGGCGGTGGCGTTGGGGCACTCCGCATATGTGTTGGATCTAGGCGGACTTAAGCCGCTTCTGAGGAAGGCGGTGCCCACCAGAAGCGTAAAAGTTAGAGAATTTGGCGCCTGGGAGCAGGTGTGGAACAAGCCGATTTTCTTATCTGACAAAAACCCAACGGTGGCTGTGGGGGCGTCGAGAGCCGGCGCGCTTCTTCACATAAACGCGGTTCCCTCCGATGTAGAGCTGGCAAAGAAGGTGTGGGCCGTGGCGGGAGTATTACAGAGGGCAGGCGCCCTCACGTTGAATTGCACCTGCCGTCTCGGCCTCATGCCGGTTGAAGCCGCCGCAGTTAGAGGCAACCGGTACGTAGTGGCGAAGTTCTACTTAAACACCTCCTCGCCCCGTAGCAGAAAAGTCTTCTTCATAGTGGGCGAAGGGGGCAGCGTGCTCCAGCGGAAGGAGGTAGACGTAGAAGAGGCAGAGGTGACTGCCTACGAGCTTCTTAAGTCCTTAGAACAGCCATAGGCGACGTCATCTGCGACGGCTCCACCACGCGCCGTGTATCACATATTGAAGCTGGTACAGCACTATGTATACAGGGGCGTCTAGCGGATCTGGAAGACGGGGCGAGACGCCTATGCCAGGCATTACCAGACGCCAAAAAGGCGTAATTATTAACACAAGCCACCCGTAAACCACTACACTTAACCAAAACAAGATCAGCGAAACCAGCCGCCAAAAAGATCTGCCAAAAGACGTTGCGTAGAGGATAGATGCCAACACGGCAAAAGCCATAGCCGCAAGCTCCGACTCCGCGCCCACGACAAATTGAGAAAGCGAAACTGCAACTGAGACACCGTAAATTACCAGAGGAACACGCCGCCTCCCCAAGGCCAGGTAATAAGCCACAAGATAAGACGCAGCAGACACAGGCAAAATCCAAGACCAATCATAAAAAATGTAAAGAGGAGCATTTAGAATATAAAGGAAAAAAGTAGATTTTAGCCCAAATTTACCTAAAATCTGCACCACGGCAAAGCGTCGCAGTAGGTATATCACTGGGTATACCGGCTGGATGCTGAAAATCACACGCCAAAGTTCTGTAGGGGAAGTAAGATATCCCTGTCATTGGCCACGTAATTGTTCCTCTTGGCTGAGCCGGGGGCCCGTATTGAGTGGCGACGATAGGTTGAGAGCCTAGATCCACTGAAAGCATCATAGCCGGAGTTATTGAATAGCGCCATACCTCTACTTTAGAAATATAGAGAACCGCGTTATCGATTGTTTCATAGCTAAAGCCGGCGGCGCCGGGCACAGCGCCGTATGGCCTAATCATTACGCTGACAGTGTTCGTATTAACTTGCTCAAGCAAACACCTAACACCTGAGACTTGTGCAACGGCGGTCTCAAGTAATATCACAATATATCCCACTATAGGTAGACCTGAAACAGTTCCCTTCAGCGCATCTATAGTGCTTTTAATTAAATCTGACAACGACAACGCCGTAGAAATATACATAATTAGTTCAGCAAGAACACCGCCCGATGATGGTTGATGGTAGTTACAATTACTGTTAAATACCAATATATTAGCCGGTGAGCCATCCCCGTTTGCCGCCTTTATGTAAAATTTAAATCTATCGTCGTATCGCGAAGTGAGAACTTTTCCGCCCCAGTCGTATCTACCCACGGAAATTGCCACTCTTTTGTTGCCCTGATAACTGCCAGTTGCCACCTCTACTCTATAACTCATACCGCGGTAGAAGCCGTCGGTCAGGAGGTGGACATATTCAATAGCGTGATAGTTAAACACATACCTAAAACGGGGGGTTAGCCAGTAGTAGTACAAACTGTCATTAGCGGGGGCTAGGTCGATAGGTCTGTGAACAAGCACGTCTACAGCGACGTAACCGGCGGAGTTATACGCATTCGATAGGTCTATTGGTCCCAGCATTATGGAGCCGCCGCGGCCTAGGGTGGGAAGCAACTGCTGGAGATGGCTCGGGGTAAGTCTCAATGAGCCCCGGAAGTAATAGTAGCCATCTGGCTGAAGAGAGCCGGTGAGGCTTCCTATGTAGACCCCGCCCCAGTAAATATAAAGCGTGCCTAAGATCACTGCTTTCTGAGGCAGTCGTGCCTCCACAAGCACATAAGCGCCGAAGTTTGTCTCAACCGCATCTATTGCATAGCCGGGTAAGTATACGTAGTACAACGACCTTGAGGTGGTGCTCAGCGGCTGGTTGGACCGCAGACTTATCCCAGTCCTTGGCGTTGATACCACATCGACGCGGGGGTAATTCATCTGGCCGCGTACATCCACTAAGAAGGAGATGTCTAGTACAGTGGAGATGCGGTCTTGGTTGCATATTTGAACTCTGTACGTAGCCCTGCCAGACGAGCTTGACACGGGCACTAGCCTTCCCTCGACGCCCACGGCTACTCCGCCACGGTCTATGAGTATGCCGTTGCGGTAAATAGTGTAGCTGTAGGCACCCGGCGTGTTGAAGGCCAGGATGAGTTGATAGGTTTCAGCCGGGAGGTCGATCACGGCACTTGTGCAACCATATGGGGATAGCCTAGTGTAGTTAAAATACCGACTTTTAAACACGGCTAGGTAATTCATAGAGACCGGCTTATTCAGAGGATGATAAAACATAGGATACGTCTCCGGCCTCATATAACTATAGCGTTTAAACTCAACAACCCGCGCCCTAGGCGCTGTGGCTTTTGCCGGGATAGCCATGGTAAAGTTTATGTGGTCTTCAACTTCCTGAGGTCTTGATATGAACACGTGATGTATGGCGCCTTTTTCATCTTGCAACTTGTATAGTGTGCCGCCGCCTGGCGGCTTTTTCTGCGGTGTGCCCCGCGCCGCCTCTAGACAGATCTTTGTGTGATTCTTTAGCGAGGCTGGCGGCAAGACGCCTCTCTCAGCGATTTTCTGAACAGCTTCTATTTTTGTGTTGTTTAAAAACGGCGCCGCGACGAAGATGACTTCTTCAGGTTCTACGTATATCTCAGCAGGTCTCCATCTGCCCTTCTCAAAAACCGACGCCACTAGATCGGGTGGAGAACTTGCAAGACCTAAATCACTTGCATTGACGCAGAACATGGCCCCGCCTGGCCTATTGGAGTCGGCGTTTCCAGCCGCCAACACAACCGCCGCGAGTATCAACATTGATATCCAAGTTCGCAACATGCCCCAAAAAAAACAGTTATACAAAGTTTACTCCGTCTTTAAGGCGCTTCTTTCCTCACTAGAGCTCAACAGTTTTATACATGTATTGAACCATAGATGTGGCTGAGGCCGCGGTAATCCTAGCCGGCGGGTTTGCCACTAGGTTGCGGCCGCTTAGCTACACCAAGCCTAAGCCGCTTTTTCCAGTGTTAGGACGCCCCGTGTTGGACTGGGTGGTTGAGCGGGTGGCGGAGGTGGCGGAGCCCGTGGTGTCTGCCAGGTATCTCTCCTACATGCTTAGGAACTACATAAACGCCAGGTGGGGTAGCAGGGTTAGGCTGGTGGAGGAGGATCGGCCGCTTGGAGACGGCGGGGCCGTCGTAAATGTGGTGAAGAGCCTGGGGCTTAGGGGGCCCATCGTGGTGGCCAACGGCGATGTCTTCACCGACATCTCGGTGAGGGAGTTCTGGGAGTTCCACAGGAGGAGCGGCGCTGCGGCGTCTATGGCACTTATAGAGGTGCCGCCGGAGGAGGTTGGGCGGTTCGGCATAGCTGTGTTAGACGAGGGGGGTCGCATCAGGCGGTTCGTGGAGAAGCCCAGGGAGCCGGTGGGGAGCAACTTGGCAAACGCCGGCTTCTACATCTTCGAGCCTGAGGCTGTGCAGGAGTTTCCCGGGCTGAACTCAGGTGAGGTAAAGATAGCGAAGCACATAATACCCAAGCTCATGGAGAAGTTCGATGTATACGGCTACGTACACAGGGGGCTGTGGTTCGACATTGGGACCCACGGCGACTACCTCAGGGCTAACTTCGCCGCGCTTGAGCGGTGTAGCGGTTGCAGTCCGGAGACGCCGGGGGTCAAGGTTATTCCGCCCGTGTACATCGGCGAGGGGGCCGTCTTGGCGCCTGGAAGCGTAGTGGGGCCCTACGTCGTGGTTGGGAACAGGTGCAAGATCGGGCCGCATGTCCGCATCAGAGAAAGTGTGCTTATGGACGGGGTCGTAGCTGAAGCAGGAGCCTACATCCACAGGTCTATCGTCGGCGAGGGCACGGTGCTGGGCCGGTGGACCCGCCTGGTGGAGGCGGTGGTGGCCGATGGGGTTTACGTGAGAGATGAGGTGTACATAGGGAGGGGGGCTACGGTGGGGCCGAACAGAGAGGTGGACCAGGACGTGAAAGACGGCGAGATCTTGCCCTAGAGAGTCAGAGGTCTTTTGGGCTTCAGCACGGATTTCGCCTCTCTAACCAGCCTCCTGGCCTTATCTAGGTCCACTTCTCTGCCCTCCTTGAGGCAGGTCCCCACAATAGCTCCGTCTGATATCTTCAGCAGATGTAACGTGTTGAAGCATATCCCGCTACCGACTAAGACGGGGAGGTCTGTGTGGGCTCTGGCTGTAGCCACCTCAACGGGGTCCGGCGGCTCGCCTGTTTTTCTCCCCGTGATCACCACGGCAGTGGGGTTGGCTCTGGTGGTGGCGGTCTCCACAGCCTCAGCGAGCGTAGGGGGGTAGAGGGTGAGGCCGTGTTTGACATGGACATCCGCAAGCACCTTGACGCCGCGTAGATACGGCGCCTCAGGCGTCAGTAGCCCCGACTCGGAGAGAACAACGTCTGTGTAGGCGTTGCAACGGATGAACTTGCCTCCAGCGTGTTGGGAAATGAGGGCGGCGGTTCTGCAGCCATTTCGGAGCAGGTTCACGCCCACAGGCACAGATACGGACGTCACCACGTCTCTTGTGGCAACTGCCACCGCTATGGCCGTGGGGAGGTCTGCCCTGGGTTTGAAAGGCGTGTCGTGGTAGTTTTCCACGATTATTGCGTCAACGCCGGCTTCCTCGAGCCCTCTTGCATTCCTCACGGCATGGTCTAGATAGTCGGGATCTCCCGCGGGGAGTAGGTGGAGGACGCCGATTAACATGTGAAACATTTTTAACCTAGTTTAATTTTTCGACGCAATGGTCTACCCGCCAAAGACCTTAACGGTCGGGAGGTGTTCGCGATGTGGGAGGAGGCTCTATCTGTACGAGGATAGGTACGTCTGTAAGAAAATGGGTTACGTCTTCTGCGACGTGTGCGCCAGGAAGCTTCAATACAAGTGTCCCGACGGAGTTACGTTGCTTGAACTTGTCTAGGGTGCTTCTATCCGTAACAGCCAGCCCCGGCGTCAGGGCTCTCACCTTGACTTTTAACGACAGGATCCTAGCCGTCCACCTATACGCAAAGACGGCATATATGGCGGCTGTGGCGCGCGGCGTCGAGTGCATCATCAACGACGAGGAGCTTAAACACGCTGCGTGGCTCCTGACCAGGCTCATGGACCGTTTAGGCGCCGCGGTGAGATCTAGGTACTACACCTACACAGGCCCAGTAGAGGCGCTGGACCACGCCGTGAGGTACCGGCCTTATGTATCTCCCACCTCCACAGCTGAAGTGGTGCTGAGCGGAGGCACGGCGAGGGTTATGGCTGGGGACTACAGAAAGAAGTTCCGGACCAAGATAGACGTGGCGGGCGTGTTGAAGAGGTATCTGAAGTATCTGGAAAATTGTTAAATCTCCAAGCTCTGTCTTATACGGTGACGAGACCAGGCTGGGTGATGCAAGATGAACGCGGTTAATAGCGCCGACCCGATTGGTGGCGTCTCAGCGTTGGCTTTTTCTAGCCCGTGGTATTATGTAGAGTTCCCCGTTTCTGTTCTCTATGTGAACAACGCCAGTCCCGAGTAAATACGCCACGACTTTGTTGGGGTCGTGTCCTGCGTTTTTCAGCTTCTCTACGTATTCTGCCAGTTTTTCGGGTTGCTGGGGGGTTTCTGCGTCTAGGTAGAGGCCTGGCTCTATTTTAAGGTCCGTTTTAACGAGTATGTCGAGTTCGGTGTATATGGAGTATATCTTTTCGAGGATGTTTATCACCACTGGGAGTTGCTTGTATAACTCGGCGATCAGGGTCTTTAGGTCCTCGTCTTCGTATTTCTGCGCGGCTCTTTCCAGCTGTTCTACAGTCCGCGCGAGTCTAGTGAGGAACTGCATCGAGTTTCCTTATCCGGTCGATTGTCAGGGGGTGCGTCCTGGCGAGGAGGGTGAGTCTGGCGGCGAGGGGGCTTAGGACGGACTCCACTATGCCGTTCCAGTCCAGCTTAACAAGGGCGGAGACAAGACGGTCTCTGTGTCTCGCCGCGGCGTATTTATCCGCCTCGAACTCGAAGGCTTGTAACATGGCGGTGAAGAGGAGGGCTACGCCTATTAGGTGGAGGGCGAGAAGCGTGATGGAGTATTTTGCATATACTAGGTGGACCAGCGGGAGACGTAGCGTGTATTCGGCGATGAGAAAGGTGAGGAGTTTGTGGGTGTGTCTATACTTGATGTGTCCCCTCTCATGTTCCAGCACCGCCTGGAGCTCTTCGGGCCCAAGCCTTGCGAAGAGCCCCGTTGTGAAGTATATCACGGGGCCGAGGGGCCCGTCGAGGGTGAAGGCGTTAGGCCTCTTGTCCCGTGCCACACATACGCCGGGCGGTGCGTAGTAAAGCTCGTAGTCGTCGGGGAGCGTCGAGGGGTTTTCGAGGATCGTCAGCTTGTTTCTCCTGAGACTCTCCACGTCTCCGTGGTTTGTCCGCACGATCCTGACCTCGTCTGGGATGAGGCAGTTCCTCCTGAGGTATAGATACAGAGCGAGGTAGGCCCCGAGTATCACCGCGACGCCGGCTAGCCACTGGAGCCACAGGTTTTTTACTAGAAGCACAGGAGCCGCCGACAGGGCCAGCGGCGCGAGGAACAGATACATGCTTATCTGGAGAGGCGGGGGCTCCACGTATCTTCCCTCTTTGTAGGTTCCCACAAGAGCGGCCTTGTAGCTGTGCTTCCTGTATTTTCTGCGTAAAAACTGTAAGAGCTCTAAGGGGTCCACCTAAAGAGGGGTGTTTAGGTATTTAATGCCAATGCTCAAAGAGGCTAGGTGCCTATCTTCTCCGCCTCCAACAACTCGAGGACTTTTTCCGGCTCGTGTATGGTGAGAATGTCCCAGAACTTGTTGTTTTTGTATAGGCCGTAGACCTTGCCTCTGGCGCTTCGTTTAATTATGGTGATGTAGCCCCTCTGTACTAGGTCGTCTAGGAATGCTCTTATCAGGACTGTCTTCGCCCTTAGGTCCTGGCGGCCGTATAGGTGAAGATCCTGGGCTACTTTAGACGGCCTGAAGGTTATGAGGTTGCCCTTGGCGTTCTGGACCTGGTCCCGGAGGAATTTAATCGTGATGAGCTTGATACGGAAAGAATTGGTTTTGTCGGCGTAAGTCCGCGAGATGGTTCGGATATCGGCCATATATTTAAAGAAAGTCCTCCTATTTATTTATTTCTTTGACATTTTTAAAGCATGTATCCTCAAGGTATCTGATTTTACTTTTTATTGCATGAATTTCTCTTTCAATACTTGCAATATACTGCATAAAGTAGTTAATATATATATCACATGGATTTAACTTATCTATTTCCAAACCTAGAAGCCTCACCATCTTCTCTATATCATCCATAGCTCCTCTGCGTCGATGTTCCTCACCACGGCAGACCGCTTAACTTTAATATTGTAGGTATAGTGAGGCTGGGTGATTATGTGCGTCCCATGTACCAGTAGGTCTTGCGGCGGCATCTCGTTGCTGACGAGGACAACCCTGAGGCCGTACTTGGCGCTTTCAAATACCAAGTACCTAACCACGTCGCCCCGCTTAATGATGTTCTGCGCCTCATCTACAACCAGTAGCCTCTCGGGTCTCTTCGCCACCCCCCTCTCAAACAGGTAGTTATAAAGCGATGTCAGCACGAAGAGGGCTATCAAGACCTTCTCCTCGTAGAGCCTCAGCCGGGATAGGTCCACAACCACCGTCTTCTTCGTGGTGAACAGCTTCTCGAGGGGGATCCTCCCGCCTTCAAACACGTCGAGTATATACTCCAGCCGCCTCGCGATGGCGGCTTTCATCTCCACCTCGCTTCTCGTCGTGACCAGGAAATCTTCCAGCGCCGTCACTACGTCTCTCAACGTGGCTAGGCGTTGTTTCCTGATGGCGCGGTAGAGGAAGTAGACGCTGGGCTCGTTGAGGTTCAAGGCAAGGCCGAGGATTTCGGCCAGAAGCTTCTTGTCGAAGCTCTCGATGGAGATCTTAAGCAACCGGGCGTCTATCCGCAACCCGCTGTATTCCCCGTGCCAGTCGAGGATCAGGGCAGGGAGGCCAGCCCTTTTCACCAGCTTTTTGGCGAGACTTGTCTTGCCGCTACGGGTCGGGCCTGTGATTATTACGTGTCTATCAAGCGGCAGGTATACAGGCCCCCTTTTTCCAATGCCTATAAACACGCCGTCTTTTAGAGAAGCCGCGAAAAGCACAGCCAGAAGAACAAGCTCCCACACCTTATGTATCTGTTTTTAACCTACTTCAAGGCCTGAGATACGGGGGAAGGAGGTGTCTATACTGTGTAAACCTATCGTCGATGAGCAGTAGAAACTTTTTCTCTCTGGCTAGGTTCCTCATCACTCTGCCGGCGGCCTGCACCACATGGTTCACCGCTGTGAACAACACCGCGTATTTATAACCGTCGAAGCCGAGCCCGTCGAGTATACGCCTTTTCAGCCACAGCTCCCTCGACTTCACGTCTGGTATGGGGAAGCCCACCAAGACGCCAGCCTGCACGTCTAGGTTGACGCCCTCCGAGACGGGGCTACCGTAGTACGTGACGACCACGTGGTCTATGTCGCCGAGGGGGCGTTCAGACAACGGGAGACCTCCCAGCTTAGACATGTAAAAAGCGGCAAGTTCTTTATTTGGAAGGAAGACAACCGCCCGTCTATACTCCTCGAAGACACGCCGCACGGCCTCCGCGACGACCTCCACATATCTCCTCTGCATCCTAGTCCGGTACCGCACCTCAAGCGGCATGTGGTCAACCTCGAGATTCTCTACGCCGGGAAGTGCGTTGACCTCTACATACTCCGCCCTGAGGAAATACGCAAAAACCTCGGAGAAGTGCCGCAGAATAGAGGCGCTTGCCGCGACCAGTTGCCTTGCCTTCCCCACTAGTTCGCCCACCAGAGGCAGGGCTAGACACATCACTTGCCCCCCGGCGTCTACGCAGTAGCGCCCGGAGTACAACTCGTCGTCGCGCACCTCTACCATTGCCAACAGGTTATGCGCCTCGTCTAACGCGACGAAATCCACCTCCTCGAAGAGGTCCGCCACGGCTGATATGTTCGACACCTTCGATAGATACGCCAACGGGAGCACAACCACGTTGCCCCCCCGGCCAGCAACGTGGAGGGCCTCGTAAGGACACACCCCCTGTCTATACAGCTCCTCCACGTCATAGACGAGGTTGAGAGGTCGGCGAGACATCGCCTTACAAACTCCCCCCTCCCTCAGCTCTAGACATCGCAGGGAGTTCTCGGCGCCGAGGGGACACAGTGATCTCCTCCCGAAGAGCAACCCCGCTTCCCCGCCGAACTCAGCCACGTATCTAGCCATCTGAAGACCCTCCAGGTGGCTTCTGGTAAATATCAAAGAGCGTTTACTCCGAGCCGCCGCCTTTGCGACGTGTCTAGACTTACCGACGCCCGGCGGCGCGTATAGTACTACTCTCACTTAGGGTGGAGACTTTAAAAGCCGCTTAACAGCTCCAGGAGGTAGTCCCTAACCTTCGAGTTGGCAACTTCGTCCAGCTCGAGGCAGTGCTCTACTAGCTTCTTAATAAACGCCTCGGCCAAGACGGGGTCCCTCTCCTTCAAAACCTTCAGCCTCTCGGGCAGATCTACCCTCAGCGTCATCGCCACTGAGTCCAGAGAAGTGAAGTATTTCTCCAAGTCCCTAATCTGGCTCACAACGTCGTCGAATACGTTGACCACCTCAGCGGGCATGCCCTGCAACTCCATCTCCGCATACGCCTTGTTCACGCAGTAGCGCACGAACTTGTACCGTAAAGTGGTTACCACATCCACGGCTGGTCTCATTTAGCAGTTTATTTGTTTTACCCCAAGCCTCGCGCCTAGCTCCCTCCCGAACCCCTCCACCGGCACCACCCCCGCCTCAGAAAGCCCCAACACCGTGATCCCCCTCTCAACGTAGAAGTAATACGCGTCTGTGCCGGGCTCAAACTCCTCGGCGCGAGGGCCCCAGCGCCAGTAGTACTTATCGCCGCGGGGGTCAACCCCCTCGTAGAGCCTCTCCCTATACACAGCCTTCGCCAGCTTCCTGGCGCAGTAAACGCCGCCGTCCCAACGCGCCGGTATGTTTACGCTGACAGCCAAAAACCCATCTAAAAATGTGGCGGCCTCCACGGCGGCCACCGCGACGCGGCGCATGAACCCCACCTCCCCGCTCGCCTCCATAGACAACGCGAGGCACCGCGCCCCCAGCACTCCCCCCTGTATAGCTGCGCCTACAGTCCCGCTTCCATACGTCGCCTCAACCCCTATGTTCTCGCCCACGTTCACCCCCGACAAGACCAACTCGGCGTCTGGCGCCACAAGCTTAAGCGCGAGAAACACCGCATCCGCGGGGAAGCCATTCACCACGTAGTAGTTTCCCAGGCGCCTCACCCTAAGAGGCTTGTGATAGGTCCTGGCTAAGCCGGCGGCAGACCTAGGCCTTTCAGGCACCACCACAACCACCTCGTGCCCCGCCTCCTCCAGTGCCTCCACCAAAGGCCTAAGCCACGGGCTGTGGGGACCGTCGTCGTTTGTAACCACGATCTTCACAGCCTCCAACAACGCCACATATTTAACCTGTAGCCGCCGCCAGCCCCGCCACGGCTAACAAGGCGCCCAGCGCTCTCCTCCGGCGAAACGGCCGCTCCGTAAGCGCGGTTATGAGCGGATACGTAGACATCACGAGAGTCGCCACCACGTAATCGCCGAGGGAGACGGCCAAGGTGTAGGAGCCAAACCCCACAAACGTGTCCATGAAGCCGCCAGCAACGAGACGGTGGACTCTGCATATGGGGCTACCGCGACCTAGCAGGAGACTTGTCAGAAACACCACTACACCCCTTATAAACATTGCGCCGCCGGGGCCCGACGACTCTACACCCGCCGCGTAGAAATTAATCGAAATCGCCCAGATAAGCGCCGCAGAGATGCCGTAGATAGCGCCTCGTTTAGAACCCTCCTCCCCCCACGACGCCAACGCAAGACCCAGAAGAACCAGCGCGGCTGCCGGCGCTAGATGTAACTTCCAGGCAAAAAGCGGCAACAGCACTATATACAGCGAACTGCTGATGTTGCCCACCGACGCCCCTCCAACCTTCACCGAGGTTATGTAGAGCCACGATCCAACCACCCCTCCCAACAACGCCGCGGACGCCACCGCCGCAATCCCAAACAGGTCAAACGCCCTCCACGGCAGGAGGAGACCCGCCGCTATGGAAAAGAGAGAAAACACGCTCATGGCTCTGTATTGAGACGTACAGGCCAAGGCGGGTCTGTAAATTACAGGCGCCAAGCCGTACGCCACGGCCGACGCAACAGCCAACACGAGGAAGATCACGACCCGACAACAACTGTTATATAACTGAGTATACAAGCTCCTATGGACGACGCCACAGTGGTGGCCCTAGTTTTCGGGATCCTCTTCCTTTTAACGGTAGATACTGTGTACCTAGTGATGCTGATAACGCCCCGCCGGCCGACTCCCTACAAGCTTATGAGATACGAGGCGGGCAACCCCGAGACAGGTCCCGCCAAGGCGCCTCTAGCCATGCAGTACTTGGGATACCTTCTGATGCTGGTCACGCTGGAGCCAGCCGCGGCGATACCAATCGCCGTCTACATGTTCACAGGGGACCTGCTGCTCACAGTGATCACAGCCGTGATAGGCGGCGTCGTGGCGCTGGCCGCATCGACCTACGCCTACAGCTACGCCAAAAAGATAGAGCTTTGGCGCCTCAGCTAAGCGCCGCCTTCAGCAAGCCGACAAAAACCGGCCTTGGTTTCGTCGGCCTGGAGCGGAACTCGGGATGGAACTGCGTGGCTATGAAGTAGGGGTGGTTCGGCAGTTCTATTATCTCCACCCGCTTTATGTCACGTCTCCAGCCAGACACCACGAGCCCTGCCTCGGTCAGCTTGGGCAGATACGATAGGTTGACCTCGTATCTGTGCCTATGTCTCTCCACAGTCGTCGAGACGCCGTAGAGAGATGCCGCCAGCGTGTTGGGGACTATCTCAATCTCCCTGTTGCCCAGTATCATGCTGCCACCCAACACGTCCACCTCCCTCTGCTCCGGCGCCAGGTGAATAACCGGATGCGGAGACTCCGGATCCAGCTCCGTGGAGTTGGCGCCCTTCAAGCCTACGACGTTTCGCGCAAACTCCACCACCGCCAGTTGCATGCCGAAGCAGATGCCGAGGAAAGGAATCTTCTCAGTCCTGGCGTGTCTAACGCATTCGATCATACCCTCGGTTCCCCTCCTCCCAAAGCCCGGCAGAACCACCATGGCGTCTAGGTCAGTCCTTCGCAATATGTCTGGGTCCTTCTCCACCTCCACAGAGTTTATCCACACCAGCTCCGGCTTCGCGTCCAGCGCCGCCCCGGCGTGCCTAAGCGCCTCTATGATGCTTAGATATGCGTCGGGGAGCTCCACGTATTTTCCGCACATCCCTACGGCGACTTTGTACCTAGGCGCCGTTAGCCGCGACACAAACCCCTCCCAGTCTCTGTAATCAGGCGTCCGCGACACAAGCCTCAGCCGCTTTGTCAAGAAATCCCCCATGCCTTGTTGCTCCAGTAGAAGAGGCACCTTGTATGTAGTGTCTACATTGTAGGAGTTAAATATGGCCCACTGAGGCACGTGGGCAAAAAGCGCTATCTTCTTTGTAGAATTCACGTCTATCGGCCGCTCCGACCGCACCACCACGGCGTCTGGCTGTATGCCGTAACGCCTCAGCTCCGCCACGCTGTGTTGAAGAGGCTTCGTCTTGAACTCCCCCGTCGTAGACAAAAAAGGCACCCACGCCACGTGTATAAACACCACGTCGTCGCCGAGCTCAAGACGGAGTTGCCTAACCGCCTCTAAAAACGGCAACTGCTCGTAGTCACCCACCGTCCCCCCGATTTCCACAAGCGTCACATCGTAGCCCCCAGCAGCCTCCACAATCCTCCGCTTAATCTCATCCGTCACGTGGGGAATCAGCTGGACCGTCTGCCCGAGGTAATCCCCCCTCCTCTCCTTCTCAATAACAGACAGATATATCTGGCCCGAGGTTATGTTGTTCCTCTTAGGTAACTCCACGTCGAGAAATCTCTCGTAATGCCCCAGATCCAGGTCTGTCTCGCCGCCGTCAAAAGTCACAAACACCTCCCCGTGTGCATATGGGTTCATCGTGCCGGCATCTACGTTTATATATGGGTCGATCTTGACGGCGTTTACCGAGATGCCGCGGGCCCTCAAAATGCGGCCTATCGACGCCACCACAACGCCCTTACCAACGCCAGACATCACGCCACCGGTGACAACTATAAGCTTCGGCACCAGACACCAAACCCACAGATATAAAAACAAAACACCCAAGGCGAGATATTGCGGCAAACCACAGAGCTAAAAATAAAAAACCGGACGAGAAGAAAAGACGGTGACGAGTTGAACCCACGCGGCACCGGTGGCGAGAGCCTGCCCAGCAGTGGCGGGCGCTGACACGTTTTTATACATCAACCTCCCGCTCCACATGGTCGTAGTAGAGGTCGGCGGCGTCAAGGTACGGTTTATCTCCTGGGCCGAGGGCGTAACACTCAGCGAGATACTTGCACAAAAGATACAAGACAGCGGGTTCAAGCCAGACGTCATAGTAGCAGTCTCGAGAGGAGGGCTGGTACCCGCCCGCATCATAAGCGATGTGTTGGAAGTAGACGACGTAATAACCGTCGGCGTCAAGTACTGGGGCCTTGCCCAAAGACGCGCAGAGAGACCTGTCCTCTACCACGGGGTGGAGCCCGGGGTCATACGCGACCGGAAGACTCTGGTGGTAGACGAGGTGGCCGACACAGGCCATACCTTGATACTTGTAAAAAACCTCCTCGACCTCATAGGCGCGGCGGAGGTGAGGACTGCCGTCGTGCACCTAAAAACCACCAGCAGATACACGCCGGACTACTACGCGGAGAAGGTAGAAGAATGGGTGTGGATATCCTATCCCTGGAGCCGATACGAAGATCTCCGCGAGTTTAAAAAGAGGGGACACGACATATCGAAATACATAGACAAGATAGGCTGACCAGTCGGAATAGCTCATAAACACCCTGTCTTTGTCAAGCCCACCAGCTCTCCGCCCGACGCATTACACGACGACTGTCGTCCTGTGACCAGACCCCCGGCCGTAGCTGAGTGGAACTGACAAGCATCTGCTTCACCCTGCGCCTCAGCTCTTCGATCTGCGTCTCTTCACTCCCTCCCCCCAGACCTCTTATCAACGCCGTCTGTAAAAGTTGTCAAGAAATTTAGGCCGCTTCAGACATGTATTAATACCCGCTTTGACCTACGGCGTCACCCACCTGAGATGCTCGCCTTACGTCGTACCCAGAGGCCATACGTCTCACGCCGTGTTAGCGTGGTGCCGAACCGCCTCCTTGTCTCTCGCCACGCCAGAAGCAGTCGCCCTGCATCTCCGTACTAAACACTCAACGACAGCTACCTGACTCTGCTGTATGCCCCTATTTCAAACTGCTGAGATCAAGCGGGTGCCGACGCTACAAATCATAAGCTAAATTAGGCTTGAAGTCTAGCCATGCCCCTAAGGACAGTTTTGTCCCGACGTGGGAAAACTTTTATAATGAGAAAGAAGAGAAAAAAGGTGAAGAAGCTTCACCTCGCGGATAGGTGAAGAATCCTTTAAGAACTGACTAACCCTCTGGCTCCTGCCCCACTCCCGATGTCCTATATGTCTTGATGTCCACGAAGAGAGACGGCAAGGGGTAGTATCTATTGTTAAATTCGTACAGCGCATTTGGCTTGTAGTGTATACCATAGATTGAAACACGCGGATCGGCGGTCTGTAAAGTGGCATAAACCTCTCCATACGCCGCGGAGATGTCTTGAGAACCTATGCTTGTAGCCAGGTTGAATACAGCACTTAGCGGAATGTTGACTCTCCTCAACAGAGGGATAGACATAGACAGCAGGTCAAGACCCCCGCTGTAGTAAACAATGCTTGAGGTAGTGATAGATACATCCCGACCGCCGTAAATCGTGCCGCTGGCCCAGTAACTGCTTACAGTGGCAAAGATGTCGCCAAGATCTCCGTTTAGGGGTTGCTGGGATTTATATACCGCCACAGGTATTCTCGGCCTTGTGAGGTACATGTAGGCGTAGTCATTTAGGTACCAGCACGTAGATGTACATGCCATCTTCCTATAACGCACTACTGCGTAGTCGCCGTAGAAACCAATGGCGATAATTCCAGTGCCCAGTGTGAAAGGGCTATAGCTGTAGTAGTCATCTAACGTTAGTCCGCTTGTCACAGACAGCGTCACTATGTCGGCAGAGAAGCCGGTCACCACCTCAGAGCCGTCTGAATACTTTGTGGTTAACAAGGCGCCGCCCGAAAACGATACAGATTTTTCCTGTGAAGTTTTCATAAACAGCTTCACTCTTACCGTGTTTATGTTAGCCGCGTCTGTGGCCGAGCTAACTCTAGCAACCACCACAGGTATCGGCGTATTTGTTGCGCTGACATATGTCGTGTCTAGGACCCAGTAGTAACAAGTCGTGACAGGCATCGGCTCACTTGGCATAGTTATACAGTTGTAAGATATAGTTCCAGGCGGCCACTGTATGTTCGCGGCTGAGACTTGCGACTTGTCTCTCTCCTTGGGCGGCTTTGCCTTTACTTTTATCGTGGCCTTTACGTTTTCACCTGCCAGTACGCGTTTTGGCTGTATTGTGAAGCTCTTAACTGCGTTGTTTAGCGTATAGTTGCCCTTAGAATCTGTACCATTTACATATGTAAGTATTACGAAAACCCCCACCTCCCCCTCCAGGTCCCTCCACTGCTCGGCGTATCTCCTCAAGGCGTCTACTTTAATCTTGCCCACCCCCCTTGCGCAGACGTCATCTAGCTTTGCCACCGAGCCGTTGGGATACCAACCAAATATAGACGCACAGAAGTGAACAGGATGGCCGGTTTCGTTCACCACCTCCAGCGTCACCGCCTGGTCTAACCCCTTGTTGTAAGTCACCGCATACCCCGGCGGGTATTGAAACGCCTTAGGCCAGCTTACCCAGAGCCACGCAATACTTGCCGCCACCACAGCCGTTATTAACCCCCATCTCATACTCGCCAACAGATCTGTTCCAACCCTCATAACCCCCCAACCTTATACTCTTTTTTTTACTTCGTTTTTTGGCTATAATATTCTCGCATATTATCTAACTCCCTCTTTCGTCTCTTCGTACCCGCAGTTTTGGCAGTAGAGCCTCTCCACCACCGTGTATCTCCCGTTGGTCACCTTGGCCGACCTCTCCACCACCTTAAGCCGGGAGAAGCACCGGGGGCAGGTGTGGGGGCTCGGCCTGTACACCCCCGCCGCCGACAGTATTCTCCGCACCTCATACAGCGAGAGGCCGAAGGCTTTGGCGGTCTCCCTCAGCGAGGCTCCGGATAGGTACATATCCACAACCGCCTGGGCTATGTCGCCCCTCCTCTCGGCCACGTTCCAGATCCTGCCCACGGCCCTCGCCCGCTCCAGCGCTGTTTTGGTCCTCTGGCGTATAAATTCCCTCTCCATAGTGGCCACGAAGGCCAACACGGCGCGGAGAAACTGGCGGTACACGCCGTCTAAGCTCTGCAGGGCCTGCTCCCGCTCCGAGGCAGACACCACCACGAGGCCCAGCTTGTTCTCCACCATGTCCAGGAGAGTGAAGAGCTCCTGAAACGAGCGGACGAGTCTGGAAATCTCATAGACAAGAAGCACCCTGGGGCGCGGCGTCAGCTTATCCACCTCAGCCGCCATCTGCCTAAAGGCAGGTCTCTCCCAGGGCTCCGTGGCTCCAGAGACTCCCACATCTACGTAGTGGCGGATGATGTCGATGCCGCGTTCCCCAGCCCACTTCTCCAGGAAGACCCTCTGGTTTTCTGGGTCCTGCTCCTCCGTGGAAACGCGGATGTAGGTGACTGCCGGTATCAAGACCTGCGTCTGTCCTCCCTCCTAGGTCCGCCCTCGCCCCTCGGCCGTCTCGGCGGCTTCACCTCCTGCGGCGGCTGGAGCGGCGATATGAAGTAGCCCAGGGGCCAGCCGTAGGCTCTGTCTCTCTCCTCGGTGGAGGTGGTGTGGACGTCGATATACAGCACGTTTCTAAAAATGAGAGGCTCCTCAAGCCACACGCCGACTCGCTCCGGGTAGTACGCTATGGGCTCCACGAACCACTCGTACACGCGGCTGTCTTGTATAAACCTGACGAAGTCAAGGTACTCGTCTGCGTTGTAGAAGCCCCACAGCACCACTACGGAGGCCGGCGGGAGGTTCACGGTTATTCTCCCCAGCTGGAGGGTGTAGCCGAATTTGTCGGCGTCATTGCCATATAGGTGCCTGGGCTGGATGGGCTCCAGTCTGCCGCCTATCTTCCTGGCGTGTTCCTGTGCTATGTTATACGCCTTCTTTATGGCCTCAACCGCCTCATCCCTGTTAAGTGGTAGGAACCACACAGCACCGCAAATATGCAAATATTTAAACAATACATCAGCGCGACGTCCTACCGTCCCGTGCTGTGGCGCACGGCGGCGGTTAATATATTGACATGCCCCATAATAACTGTTAGACATAAAACTGCCGTAGTCGGCACGCCTATGATCGGGCTCGTGGCCTTGACCGTGGTAGCTGTGATAACCGCGCTGGCTCTGAGGAGGGTAAGAGACAAGGTGCTGACGGCGTTGGCCGTCGCCGGACTTGTGCTCCTCTCCATACCCGCCGTCCTTGTAAACGGAGACGCCGCGGAGAGACTGGTCGCCGTGATATATATGTACGCCCCGTATTGGGAATATTTGGTGCCTGTGGCCTTCTTTACCCTAGCGCTTCTCCCAAACGGAAAGGGGAGAAGGAAAAAGAGAAGTCGTTACGTAAGGCGCGAGGTCGTTACCGTCTAGAGGCATAAACCAGCGTAGCTACGGCAAGTAAAGCGATCAGCACCGGAATCCAAATGCTTTTTTCCTCTCCCCTCGTCGGAGTGACTACCGACGTGGCGGTAGCACCATGCCCCGCTGGCGGGGGCGTCTCGGGGGATAAGCTGGGTTTCTGATATACCACATCCCCCTTGGCGGTACACGCCGCGTCTCCCATGGCGGTAGAATATATGGAGGCCATTATGTAGTAGGTGAGCGCTTGCGGTTTGCCCGTCTGTTGGCCTCTGAAGTAGTCGCCGAACTGTAGGTAGCTCAGCGGGAGCGTGTTGACGTAGCCGCATTGGGCCGCCCGCGCCATGTTGATGAGGGCTCTGTCTCTGGCTACGTCGAGATATTTGTCAGACGCCGATGCCATGAGGACCGAGGCGGACTCGGCGATTATCTCAATCGAGTTAGCCACGGAAGCCAAGAAGAGGCCTCTGCCGTAGAGGTCCTCCGCCAGCTGCACGGCTGTGGCGTAGTCCCCGAGCGTCCTCCCGTAAGTAGTCTCCAGGTAGGCGTACATGGCCTTGGCGTAGTCGAGGTACATTCGCGCCACCTCAGCCAGCGCGCTCTCGTTTAAGACGGGGCCGTATGCCATCTTACGTGTCTCGTCAATCCAAGACTTTAGGGTCACGGCCCGCGCATACATGGCGCCGGCGTCTGGCGATGTGGAGTTGGCCTGCAGATACACTTCATATATCCGCGTGTAGCTGGCCACGACTAGATCCACATTATTTACAGTAACCGGTATTTGGGCCAGCTGCGCCTCGGCCTCTTTCGCCATCTGCAACGCCCGGTCATACAGCGTTCTGGAGGTCCTCCGTGACGCCGCCGCTTGATCCTTGTAGTACCTCACAATGCCCTGGTAGATCAGAGACGCCGCTGTGTAGTACTTGTCCTCGGCCTTCAGCCGCTCAATAAGCGCAACGTCGACGTACCCCCTGCCGATGGTCTGGTTGTAGTAGCTGTAAATCGCGTTAAAGAGGTTACGCGATATGTCTCTAAACGCGGAGTCGTCCACGGCGCCTGGCGGAGGCGTCTGCACCATGTGGCCGGTTAGGTAGTATATCGCATCTTCCACCGTCCCGATCTCTACAACTCTCACGCCGGAGACGCCGCTGGGGGCCTCGCCCATGGGGACGAGCACCGTCTTTATCCCCTGCCCAGTCGCTGCGCTCACCTTCTGCGACACGCCGCCGACGGGCCCAATTAGGCCGTCGGGCAGGATGATGCCGGTCATGGCCATGTCGCCTCTAAGCGTGAGGTTGTTCATGAGGGCAAAAAACGCCACCGTGATGTAGCCGCTGGCCGAGGGACCTCCGACTTGAGCGTCACTGGCTAAAACCCTCAGCAGAGCCGTATAGTTGGTGTAGGGGCGGCCGGAGTACCGCGCCGCGACGTAAAGAGCGATCTGCGCCGACGGGCCGAAGCCCTCGCCTGCCTCGGGAACCCCGGCGACATACGCCCTGCCGTCTCCCGGCGTGAGCAACGTCACTTTTATAGGGAGAACCGCCCCGCCGGTGGGCCCCACGGCCAGGGCGTTTATCTCGGTGGACGCCAGTTTTACCGTATATGTCTGCCATGTCACCGCAAGCACCACGGCGGCCAGCGCCGCCAGCATCAGCAAGATCTTCCTCATGGTCCCACCCCGGGCTTGCTATAAAAAGGTAACTCACCTTCAGAGGAGGTCGTGCCGCGTCACAGATCGGCCTCGCCTGGGTCATCACTTTAAAAACTTCCTACATAGGTGTTTATATGGATGTCGCCGACGTAGTTGCAACGGCTAGACACTGCATAGTCTTCACAGGCGCCGGCATATCGGCCGAAAGCGGGATCCCCACCTTCCGGGGGGCGGGCGGGCTGTGGGAGAGACACAGGCCGGAGGAGCTGGCGACGCCCGAGGCTTTCGCCAGAGATCCTGAGCTGGTGTGGCGTTGGTACCGGTGGAGGCAGGAGGTTGTATACAAGGCGGAGCCGAACCCAGGGCACCGCGCCATCTCCGAGCTGGAGGCCATCGGCGTCGTCAAAGCGGTCATCACCCAAAACGTAGACGGTCTCCACCAGAGGGCCGGTAGCAGAAACGTGGTGGAGCTCCACGGCTCCTTATGGAGGGCGAGATGCGTGAAATGCGGCGCCGTGTATAGACTAGACAAGCCCGTGGAGGAGATCCCGCCCAGGTGTCCCAGATGCGGCGGATTGCTTCGGCCCGACGTGGTGTGGTTCGGCGAGCCCCTTCCGCAAGACGCATGGGAAAGGGCTGTGGAGCTCGCGTCTAGGTCAGACGCCGTGCTGGTGGTGGGCACATCGGGCGTTGTGTACCCCGCCGCATATATCCCCCGCGTCGCCAAGGACCACGGAGCCGTCGTGGTGGAGGTAAACGTGGAGGAGTCCGCCGTCACTCCGATTGCAGACTTCTTCCTCAGAGGCAGGGCGGGGGATGTGCTTCCGCGGCTTGTGGAGGAGGTCAAGAAGAGGCTCGGCACCCGCCGAAACTGACGCCATGAGTAGCGTCAGCCATCGGCTCGTCATCGCCGGAGGTATATACGCGGAGGTTTAAATGGCATACCTCGTCTTCTTCCAATGCCCAAACCACCTGGTGCGCACTGCCGCGGCGACATTTAAGATAGAGGAGGGCATCTACGTCTACGTGGGGTCCTGCGGTGTTTCATGCGTCAAGCGCATAGGTAGACATCTGAGGAGGCCCGTGGCGAGGAGGTGGCATGTGGATTACCTAAATTGCGAGGGGCTATACGCCGCAGTGGTGCCCCTCGTGGAGAGGGAAGTCGCCGTGCGTCTCGCCAAGAGGTGCCGCCAGGTGCCGGGTTTCGGCTCCACAGACGACCCGGAGGCGCCGACCCACCTCTTCCGGTGCGGCGTCGCGGAGGCCCTTAGCTATATTGGCTTGACCACGTAAGGCGATGAGTTGACTATCTTAACGTGGCCCCCCTCCGCCAGGTACTTCACGAAGGCGATGCCCTCTTCCGACAGCCTAAGCACATCGCCGGACTCCCGGGCGCAGAGGGCGATTCTATACGGCGTCTTCTCGCCCGCACACTCTAAGTATCTCTCCGCCAGCTTCTTAAACCGCGACGCAAGGGACTCGGCGTATTCCTCCATGGGCACCCTCTCGCCGTTGCCCGTATACGCCACGTAGCCCTTCAGCCCCTTCAGCGATGCGGCCACGTTGATGAAGGTGTGGACGCTGACGATCCAGCTGTCGAGATCCCCCACGAAGATGGCGTTCTCCACGCCGAAGCACGTGTGGCCCCAGGTGTGGGAGCCGCAGGGTATCACCCGCACGGACAAATCGCCTAGATCCACCCACCCGGCTGTGAACCTGTAGACGGATCCCTTGAAGGGGCCTACGGATACCTTGGGCTTCGCGTCTCTTGGCGCGCCCGCGCGCCTCAGGACGGTCTCGGCGTATTTCAACGCCCTTTCTAGATCCGTCGCCATGCCGTATTCAAGGGGGTTCATAACAACCCTCCTCGCCTCCCTGGCTCCCGCCACGTGTCTCTCGTGGTGATGTGTCACCAACACCACATCCGCCTCAACGCCCTCAGGAACGTCGACCCCGAAAAAACCCTCATACACCCACCCGACCCCCACCCGGGAAAACACCAGTATCAATACACATCTTATTTAAATACTGTACTGTAATACCGTGAGCTGGGTTGACAAATTCCTCGTAGACGCGGAGAAGATGTTCCAGATACCTCGGCGCGAGCTTGGGAAATTCGTCATGTATATGATGGAGAACCCGGAGAAGATCCAAGAATGGGCCGAGCAGCTGCAGATATCCGATACAGACTTCTTGATGCTGACCACCATATATACGCTGTATAAAACCGAGGAGAAGGTCTTCAACATCCTCTCCGACATGGAGCTGAAAGTAGACGAAGCCATAGGCCTCATATCCACAGCCACAGCCAACCTCCTAAACGCGTTGCCACAGGAAGACAGAAAGGTGGTGCTAGCACAGGTCCTACTCGCCACCGCCCTCCAGACCGAAGACGCAAGCCTAAGAAACTCCCTCGCAGAATACGCAAAGATACTACTAGCGCCGGAGGATGAAAACAGCGCCGCCGCCGGGATTTGAACCCGGGACCTACGGGTATCTGCGCCATGGGGTTAACAGCCCGCCGCTCTAACCGGGCTGAGCTACGGCGGCCGTTCCCCACATAGGGCGGACTTATAAAGTTTTCGCAGATGCCACGGCGGTACTGTTATATATTGTCTGTATGGCTGGTTTGTGGTCTGGAGCCGGATTGTTACCAAGGAGGGATGGACTGTGCTGGGTCCTGGGTATGTGGCTACGTTGTGGCCGCCTGTGCCTGTGTCTAGGGCTAAGATGCCGGTGCTTGTTGGGCGGCGCGGCGGGAGGGCAGTGGTGACCCACGTGACTTTGGCCAAGGACACCTTGATGCCTCCTAAGCTCATAATTAAGGCCAGAAACTCGACGTATGAGATCCAGCTCGTCCCGCTTTCTGAAGCCTACGGCGTTTTCAACGGCGAGCCGCATCTGGCGATGCTCAACTGCTGGGCTAAGAAGTGCGACTTGTCTCCGCTGTATGTCATGGCGTATCCCACGGGCGTCGCCAAGGTGGCCTACGGCCTCGTGGAGCTGCAGAAGGAGGAGGGAAGGTGGAGGCCCGCGGACCGCGTGGCAGGCCCCGAGGCCCTTAAGGCGCTGGGTGAACCTGAGCTGGCCAGATGTCTTGTGCGGAGTAGGTACATGCCCGTGAGGTGCAGGGAGCCGGTGGAGGACGCCTTGCCGCTGGTGGAGCATTTTCTGCCTGATAGGATTTAAACGTGGTTTTTCTGGCGGTTTGTGAACTGTAGGGTTTTGGTGGTGGACCTAGACGGGACCTTGACCCTGAGCCGCAACACGTATGAGCTGTCTGCGGATGCTCTCCTGGCGCTTAGGAGGGCGCGTGACGCAGGTCTGCGCGTTGTCCTCGCCACGGCGAACGGGCTGGACTTCGCCCTGACCATAGCCAGGTACCTAGGCATAAGGGACGTAGTTGCCGAAAACGGCTGCCTTATATACCTCGACGGCGAGACTCACGAACTGTGTAGCGGCGACATGGCCGCCGTGGACAAAGCGGTGCTGGCCACTGGCGCCGCGGCGCCGAGCCCCCAGAATAAATGCCGGAAATACGACCTTGCATATATCCCCGTGACGGAGGACGCCGTGGGAAAGATCGCGGCGGCCGTGGGGGGCGGCTACGTGGTGGAGTCCAGCGGCTACGCGATACATGTGAGGCCCGCGGGGGTGGACAAGGGGACTGCCGTCAGATGGCTCTGCGAGAGACTCGGCGTCCACTGCTTTCAGGTGGCCGCGGTGGGAGACAGCGATGTGGATGTGGGCATGTTGAAAACCGTCTGGGGGATAGCGGTAGGCAATGCCACCGAAGCGGCTAAGAAGGCGGCCCGCGTGGTGGTGGAGGGGCCAAGCGGGGTGGGGTTCAGAGACGCAGTTGACCTAATCCTCTCAGGCAGGGCCTGCACGCCGTAGGATGTAAACGTCGAAGGGCCCCACCTCTTCCTTCTCAGCTTTCTTAAGAGCCTTCTCCTCGTCTAGGGGGTGAGTTAGGCTTAGGGCGTCTAGGAGGGTTTCGTTTAGGAAGGACACGACGGAGTCCCTCGGCTTTATGTAGTACACCTCCTCGGCCACCTCTTTCAGTGCGTTTAGCTCGGGGCCTCTCTGGCAAGCCACGGCGGCGTCGAACCTACCGTATTTCTCCGCCACGGCCTTCACATCGTTCAACGACAAGTTTTCGAAGGCGTAGAAGCTGGCGGCGGCTAATTCTCGCCCCAGCGGCGCCGGGGCAAGGGGTATGAGAGAGAGCCTGTCCATCTCCAGAGTCACCAGCTCCTCCCGCTCCTCCACGATGACCACGTCTCTCCCAGCGATGGACATGAGCTCCGAGGAGAAGCCGCAGGGGAACCACCCAGCGACCAGCGTCAATCCGCCGTAGCGCATCAGCTCCTGCGCCACCACGACGCGCATGTTTTGAAACGCCGTCGTGTAGGTGTAGAGCGCCCTCTGAAGCTCCGTGGTAAGCCTGGCGACACGCCTCCCCAAGACGAGGTAGGGGAACACCACCTGTTGGAAAAGCTCCGAGACCGCCCCGGCGAGAGGAGATGCCTCGTACGGCCTGGGAAGATGCTGAGCCTTTTTGTACTTATCGCCTTTTCTCTGGAGGAGGCCTATGTCTGCGAGGAAGTCGAGAAGAGGCCTCAGTCTGGGGCTTGGCTTCACCTCTTCCAGCTCTGAGAGGAGGGCCACCAGGGGCGTGTTGGCGATGCCTGCGACGATGTCGTCGCGGGGTATCATATGTTTTCCTCAAGCGGTTTATATAAAACCTCTATATTGTCTTTAAGCGCTGACATGTAGTAGATCTTGGCGGCGCCGACAGCGTTTGCTATCTCATCTCCCTCGACGAAGAGCCCCAGCTCCTCTGCGAGATCCCGCTTGTTGCCTATCAGCACCACCTTCCTGTAGGGGGTTATGCCTCTGTCAAGCAGGGCGCTGTGTAGCTCCGCGATAGCATAAAGCGACGACTGATCCGTAAGGTCGTACATATACATCATAAGGTCCACATAGAAGGTCCAAGCTTTGGCGAAATTTCTAGCAACCTCTGTGGCCACCTGACCTGGCACATCTATGAAATCCACCTCTTTGTCCCTCAGGTAGAGGCGGTATATGCCAGGCCTCAGCGTGGCCCTGGGCTTGAGGGAGAGACCCAGCAGTCTAAACACGTAGGTGGTTTTCCCCACGCCCCCCACCCCCAGAACCGCCACCGAGTACCGCCTCACAGCGTCACCTGGAGCAGTTTTTCAACTCTCGCCTCCAGCTCCGCGAGATCCCGCCTCGCGTTTTTCAGCCTTATGCAGAGCTCCCAGCGGGACACGCCGGCTATGCACCTCAAGGTCTCAATGTCTATCTTTGCAACTGGCACGTATCAATAAGAGACTTGTGATATATATAAACAGCCCGTAGAGAAAAACCGCAACCACAATTGCCACATCCCCCACGGCGAAGTTACTAACAATCCTCTTCCTCAGAATAGGCAGAAGCGCAGACGC
>DAITPC010000007.1:34614-48187 GCA_036833835.1 Pyrobaculum sp.
GCCCCTAGGAAGTAGCTCCCCACATTTCCGTTGAAGGTCTTCGCCGGGTACTTGTTGTAGAGGTAGAGGGCAAACGAGGCGGCTATGTGTATCATCAGCAGGTAGACGGCGTCTAACTGCCCCCTCACGGCCGCCACGGCGGCGAGCGAGGCGGCCACCGCCACGTTAGCCGCCGGAAGGAAGCCGTTGACTGGGTCCAGCATGTTGAAGGCGTTTGTCATAACCGGTATGGCCAACACGGCGAGCCACCCGGTGGCCCCGTAGAAGAGGCCCACCGCAGGTATCGTGAGCCTGACGTCCACAGCCCTGGCAAGCACAAAGGCAAGAAGCACGGGGAAGAGGACCCTGGCGTATTCGTGTACCCCCCGCAGGTCGTCCACGAGACCCAGTAGCCCAACGGCGAGTGCCACCACCAGAAGCGGCACAGCCGCCCACACAGACGCCGAGATGACGCCGTAGCCCACAGCCGCGGCCACCAGGGCGATCAAGCCGCCGGCCCGCGGCACGCCGTCTACCCCCTTGTAGATGTCGCGCGAGGTGATGCCCCTCCTCTTCTGATACGGCACCCACCACATCCCAAAGAGAACGCCGGCGCTAAAAGCCGCGACTACGGAGAACACCTCCAGAAACATTGTCAAAGGCTCTTGAGGAGGATGGGCAGGACGAGCGTGGCATCTGCAAAGACGTATACAAACCGCGCGGAGGGCTTCACCTTGCCCCAGCTTACAGCCTCCCTCGGCCTTGCCCCGCTGAGGGAGCCGTCGTACTCCACCGCCGTCGAGATGTAGACCGCGTAGTCTAGACCGCCCTTGAACTGCGCCCACCAGACGACGTGGTGCTTGCTTATGCCGCCCCCTACGATGAGGGCTGCCAGTTTCCTGCTGTTGTACACAAGCTCCCTCAGCGCCTCCTCATCCCTCAACACGTCTACCACAAGCCGGGACCCGCTCCTCCTGGTCCTGGCAAGGTCGTTACACGTCAGCAAGGCGGTGCCTACGGCGCCGTCTACTATACCGGGGACGAAGATCTTCACGCCTGCCCTAGCTGCAGCGCCCAATATGGAGTCCTCGGGTAGCTCCCTGCCTAGCTCCTCCGCCAGCTCGTAGGTGGCCACGGACCTGCCCCACAGCCCCTCGCAGAATCTCAACACGAACTTCTCCACCAAGGGGCCGTACTCCTCCTTCTTAATCACCACGTTGCCCAGCCTGTGGAGGCCCAGGCTAGCCAGCTCCACATCGTCGAGGTCAAAGGAGCCGGTCATGTATCTCGCGCCCATCGCCTTCGCGATGTCGTGATCCAGCGCGCCAGCGGTCGTCACCACCACGTTAAAAAGCCTCCTCCTAAGCGCCTCCGCTATCACCTCCCTAAGCCCGGTGGCGGCCAAGTTGCCGGTGAAGGAGAGGAAACGGAGATCCGCTTGCTCAACGGCCTCCCTAAGGACGTCGTAGGCCTCAGCGACGTGAAGCGCTTGAAAGCCGCCGATCTTTCGGTAAAGCTCTATGACTTCTTTCATTTAATGATCCTCACCTCCTCCACCACGCCCAGCTTCTTCAGCTCCTCCACAGCCTTACGCACCTGCCTAACGGTGACACCCAGCTTAGTGGCTATCTCCTCAAGAGAGGCAACCCCATCTATAAGCTCAGCCACCTGCCTGAGCCACCTGTCCTCAACCACTCTCACCTTGCCAGGCATCGGGATCTCCTTGCCGGGGATCTTGTAGAGGAAAAGCTTGTGGCTCCGCCACTCCTCGTAGACCTCCTCCACCACCACGGGACGCCATCCAGGGACCTCAAAGTCGTGTGTAACCACACGCGCGGCGGGTCTAAGCTCCTTCTCGAGCTTCGGCTTAAGCCTCTCGTTGACCGTCGTGAGCAGATACATGGTGACCACGTCGGCGTCTGTAAGCGGCACTTCGTAAAAGCTGGCGTTTATGATAGTAGCCCTGTCTGAAAGCCCCAGGTCTTTTATGCGGGCCATGGACTGCTCGTATAGATCTTTCCGGATCTCGACGCCGAAAGCCCGGGCCCCGAACTCCTTGGCTGCGGTTATTACAATCCTCCCATCCCCAGATCCCAAGTCGTACAACACCTCCCCAGGCCTAACCCGGGCAAGCTGAAGCATCCTGCGCACAACCACTTCAGGAGTAGCCACGAAGGGTACGTCGTACATAAACCCAATGATATCAACAGAATATAAATTTATGAGCGGAAGATCCCAAAGCCACGGCGGCTGGCCCATGGGCGGTTTATCTCCGCCCCTTTAAAAACTGTTAAAGTTTATAAATGGCTGGATTACTGGCATCGTGCCACATAGATCTCGTGGTAAGAAGGGCAGATCGCGCTCCGTGAGACCTGCCCACCCCACTGTGCCAACCTGGATCCAGTATACGCCGGATGAGGTAGAGCAACTTGCTGTGGAGCTAGCCCGCCGCGGTTTCCTGCCTTCTCAAATTGGCCTGATTTTGAGAGATCAATACGGCATACCGCTGGTTAAGCCGATAACTGGGAAGAAGCTGACGAGGATCCTAGAGGAGCACGGGGTAAAGCAGGAGCTCCCAGAGGACTTGCTTAACCTGATCCGCAGGGCGTTGAGGATAAGGAAACATCTTGAGGAGCACCCGAAGGACATGGCGTCGCGGAGAGGTCTACAGCTGGTTGAGTCCAAGATCCACAGACTTGTGAAGTATTACAAAAGAGTTGGCAAGTTACCGAAAGACTTTGTCTACAACCCGCAGACTTTGTCACATCTGGCGACCTAACCCTTTAAAAAGCCTGCAGGTGGTTTTACGTGGAGTTTAGGAATTTCGTCATAGACCACATCGACAGGTTGCTGGAGCACTTGAAGCAGAATCCCCTGGTGATATACGTCAGGAGGTCTGTGGACGCGTACCTCGCCGCATACGCGCTGGCGACGGCCTTGGGGGAGACGGTTCATGTGTCTGTGGCGGATTGGCCACCGCAGAGGGGGGTATGTGTGGGGTTTAGGTGCGATGGGATGTACATAACAGAGGGCGAGGTGGGCGTAGACGACAGCAGATACACCTCCGACTTCACTTCGCTGAGCTACTACGCCGCGGTGATCATCCAGACGTTGTCTCCGCTGGAGGAGCACATACACAAAGCGCTTCATGTCGGCCATTATGCATGGAGCGTGGACTACTGCGAGTATAAGTGCCAGTTCCCCCGGGAGATATTGAAGGGAGATGAGCGACTTGCGGTGGTTTTTCCGTTTCTGGAGTACCTGCCGGCGAGAAAAGCGCTTTCTCTCTCCACATTGCCCGTGGTGCCTGGCGTCACCGGCCGCCAGGTGGAGGACGGCAAGCTTATCGACTCTATGACGCAGGAGGAGGTGGTGTCGCTCCTCGACTGGGCCTTGGGAGCGGTATTTAACGAGGGTTTCCACACGGCTGTTTTAGACAAGGCTGTACGGCCTTACTCCCCCGCCTTCAAGCCCGCGGATGTAGCGGCGCGGCTTGAGGCCGACGTGGCCGGGTTTGTGGATAAAGACATAGAGGTGTATGTGTCCAATTTCGCGGAGGTGTTCTACATGGTTGTGAAGAGGGTTAAGGAAGGCGTGGTGCCTGTGCAGAACCCCTTCTACGTGTATAAGATACCGCCTTATCTGTCCTACTACCTGAGGCTAAGTGACTGGGTTGCGTTACGTCACGAGACGTCCCGCGGGTCGCTTATAGCCGTTGTGCCGCCGCCGGCCCAGCGGTCCGGCTTGAAGAAGATGGCAGACGCCTTGGCGGAGGTGGGGCAGACGTTGCTGTTTCCCACCCACCTGGTGACGTATGTGGATAGCGGGAAATATGCGGATTTCCTGCAGATCTATGAAAAAGGTAGAGGCTAAAATAGCGACGCCGCTGGATTGCGGCTTCATAGACGCGGTGAGGCCCGACGATGTGGACATCCCCAGGGGCATGGAGATCCGGCACGTATGCGCCGGGGGGCGGTGGCATATACATGTGAAGTACGTGGTGGAGAAGCCGGAGGATCTCCTTACTCTGAAAAACACGCTTGACGAAATAGTGCGGGCCCTTCAGCTAATCGAGACTACGCTTCGGGAAAAAAGTTGAGGTCACTCCTCCGCCACTTTCCCGCTGGGCGGCGCCATGTACCTCCCGACGTCTTCCGCGTGTTTCTCCAGGGTTTCTGCTATGTAGATTGGCGCGTTTACCCTCACAGCGATGGCCACCGCGTCGCTCGGCCTAGAGTCGAAGGTGTGGATCTTCCCCTCCCGGTCCTTGACGTAAACAGTGGCGGTGTAGGTGTTGGAAACCAGAGCGTCTATTGTGATCTTCTCTACCGTGGCCCCCAGAGCCTCCAACACATCAACGAAGAGGTCATGGGTTAAGGGACGTGGGAAGTCCACCTCGCCGAGACCCTTCTTGATGGAGAGGGTCTCGGCCGCCCCTATTATGATGGGCACCGCCTTGTCGCCCCACTCCTCGGCCGCTATCAGCATTATGCCGACGAGCTGGCCGTAGGAATCCACCGTCTCTACCAGACTCACAAGCTCGGCCTTTAGGTATTTAACCATTGTAGCTACTATTTAACGCCCTTAAAATCTTTATACGCCCAAGAACCGTGATGAGACACGGCTACTGACGGGTGATAGGTCCTAAACCAGGCTGAGCTAGTCGCTTTCCCGCTCGGACTCCTGTAGGTTTTCGAGGAGCTGCCTCCGGAGCTCCTCCATCTCTTCCTTGTCGTACTCAACCCTCTTCTCCTCAGCCACCATCACACCTCTTTTCTTCTCCTCGGCGACCTCCGACTTCTGTCGATACGCCTCCTTCACCTTTTCTGTGAGCTTGACCTCGTACCCGCACTTGGGGCATTTCAACACGGTTGTGTTGTTTTTCTTCTGAGGCACCATCAAGGTGCCGTCTCTGGGGCAAAACCGCATCCGGTTTTCTATCGCACAAGTATTTAAGCCTTGTGTCCTCTATCTATTGAAAACTTTATAAACTATATATAAGTATGTACACATGCGGTTGCTTCTTCTGGGCAACGAGGCCATCGCCTACGGCGCCTTAAGCGGCGGCGTCGTAGCGGCTACGGCCTACCCAGGCACGCCGTCTACAGAGATCCTGGAGACTCTGGAGGAGTTTAAGGACCGCTTCGTCCACTGGGCGGCAAATGAGAAGACAGCCTTCGAGCTGGCCTACGGCGCCGCTCTCGCCGGAGCCAGGGCTTTAACGGCGATGAAACACGTGGGGTTAAACGTGGCGGCGGACCCGCTACACAGCGCAGCGTACACCGGCGTAGAGGGCGGCTTCCTCATCGTAACAGCAGATGACCCCGGGATGCACTCCTCGCAGAACGAACAAGACACCAGGTGGTACGGGCTCCAGTCCTACGTGCCTGTGCTGGAGCCGGGCGACCCCGCCGAGGCGTATAAAATGGCCAAGGCCGCGTTTGAGCTCAGCGAGAGGCTAAAGCACCCGGTTATGCTCAGGAGCGTTACTAGGGTGAGCCACGTGAGGGCGCCGGTGGAGCTGGAGCCCCCAGCCCCTCCCAAGTGGGGCAGATTCACAAGAGATGTGAGGAGGTTCAACCTAGTGCCTGCCAACGCCAGGGAACGGAGGAAGGAGCTGGTGGAGAAGTGGGAGAAGATGCGGGACGTAGCCGGCGAGTACGTCGCAGTGGAGGGGGCTGGAGACGTGGTGGTGATTACCTCCGGCGTCGCCTACAACTACGTCAAGGAAGCGATAAGGCGGCTAGGTATTGTCGCCACCGTGGTGAAGTTGGGCATCCCGGTGCCAGCCCCCCGGAAGGTGGCCGAGTTGGCGAAGTCTGTAATTGTGGTGGAGGAGGGTGACCCCGTGGTGGAGTTTCAGCTAAGGGCCATGGGTGTGGCGACTAAGGGCAAGCTTGACGGTTATTTCCCGAAATATGGCGAGTTAGATATAGGCAAGGTGACTGCGGGGCTCGCCAAGGCGCTGGACCTGCCCTACGACCCGCCCCGGCCCCCTAAGCCGCCTATGGAACCTGCGCCGAGACCCCCTGCCCTCTGCCCAGGGTGCCCTCACATGGGCACCTTCTATATACTTAGGCTGGCCACCGCAGGCCTCAACCCGGTGTGGTCAGGCGATATAGGTTGCTACTCCCTTGGCATCAACATGGGTCAGCAGGATCTTATCACCCACATGGGCTCCTCCGTGGGGCTGGGCGCCGGCATCGCAGTTGCGGGAAGACAGTTCGTGGTCGCCACAGTTGGCGACTCCACGTTTTACCACGCCGTGTTGCCGCAACTAATCGATGTCTCGACCAGGTCTATACCCATCCTCATCGTGGTAATGGACAACGCATATACCGCCATGACGGGGGGTCAGCCCAGCCCCAGCAGAGCTGTGCTGGTGGAGAAGATCACGGAGGCGGTGGGCCTTCCCACCTTTGTGATAGACCCTGTGGACATCAAAAGATCCGTCGAGGTGGTGAAAAAGGCTATGGAGGTGATCAAGGCTGGCAAGCCGGCTGTCGTGGTGTCCAGAAGGCCGTGCACCTTGGTCGCGGCTAGGAAGGCGAGGAGGGCGGGGGTCCAGTGGCCTAGATACCGCGTAGACCCCGACAAGTGTACCGGTTGTGGAATCTGCTACAACCTCCTCAGGTGTAGCGCCATCTCTAAACGGCCTGACAAGAAGGCCTACGTGGACCCGGCACTGTGTGTCGGTTGCGGCATGTGCACGGAGGTGTGTCCCTTCGGCGCCTTCGTGCCCGAGGGGAGGAGGGACCAGTGGCTGGAGCTATGGCAACAAGCATAGTCATCGTAGGCGTCGGGGGCCAGGGGGTTTTGACGCTTGCGAAGTGGATAGGCGAAGCCGCCATGACCGAGGGATACGACGTACGCATCGCCGAGATCCACGGCATGAGCCAGCGTGGAGGATCCGTGGAGGTCCACGTGAGGTTCGGGAAGAAGGTATACGCCCCAATAGTCGAGGAGGGCGGCGCGGACTTCGTAATCGCGCTAGAGGCGGTGGAGGCGCTCAGAGCCTTCCGCTACCTCAAGCCCGGCGGAGTTTTGGTGGTAAACAGGAGGGTGATCCAGCCCCCCGGCCGGTGGTACGAACTCGGCGAGGTGATAGACGCCGTAAGAAAGAGCTGGCCAAAGACGTATATAGTGCCGTGTTACGACGTGGCGTTGGGACTTGGGTCGGCTCTCTACGAGAACTCCGTAATGCTCGGCTTCGTCTCCCAGCTACTCGGCCTGCCCATGCCGCCTAGCCTAGACGAGAAGAACAGGACCGCGTTTCACAAGGGGGCACAGCTACTCCAGGATACGACGTCCGCCAACTAGTAGCCACCCCTCGTCGTCCACATCGACGCGGCCCCGCCAAGCCCCTCTTTCCACCAGCTTCTTAAACAGCTCCTGAGGCGGGATGGGGGTTCCGAAGAACTCCAGCACCCGCTCCACGTCGCGTCTCAGATACTCCAGCTCCTTGGGGTGCCCCCTTCTCACGGCCGAGCCCCAGTCAATGATCCAGGGGTTCTCTCCGTCGTAGAGGATGTTGAATGGGCTTAAGTCCCCATGGACCAGCCCGGCCAGCACGTATGTCTTCTCGAGACTTTTCAACACCTCGTAAAACACGTGGTCCGGATCCTCCAAGTTCTCCAGCCCCACCTCCGCCAAGAGGGGGGCGGGGCTTCTGTCGATACCTATAAACTGCATCGCCAACACGTTGCGGTAGAATCCGTAGGGCTTGGGGGCCCGGACTCCCGCGGAGTAGACGCGGGAGAGGTTGCCGAACTCCTTCCTGCACCAGATTTCCACAAGGTGTAGCTGGTCACTTATCTTCAGACCTCTAAACCGTGGATCGCCCAGGAGGTAGCTGTACCTACTCTTCACAAACCTCACGGGCACGGGGTAAAAGATTTTCAACACAGCATAGGTCCCGTCGCCCCTCCTGGCCAAGACCAGCTTAGCCTCCTTGCCCTGTCCAACTGGGCCCAGCACCTCCTCCACCACCTTCCTCTCCTGCAACTTCACAACGGCGGCCCACGTATATGCGTTTATGGCGTCATCTACCACCTTGAAGTAGTCGCTGTCTTTCTCAGTCCTGAAACGCCCCACTAGCCTCTATCCACATAAATTTAAATCCCTTACCCCTAAGAGCCGTGGCCTCCGAGTATCTGCGCGGCACAATCCTGGAACCGATAGAGAAGAAGCGGCTGAGGGCCGCCAGGGAGTTCGTAAAGGTAGTCGATGGGAGGTACGGCGCCAAGGTGGAGCTGGACGAGAAGGAGCTGTACATAAAAATCACCCCAGGACCCGACACCACAGTAGACGCCGTGTTGAAGCTCAGGGACATGGCCAAAGCCGTGGCGCTAGGCTTCGCTCCAGACCGAGCCTTGCATCTGGAGAACGAGGACTACGTACTGGCCGTGATTAATCTGAAAGAATACACGGACAAGCCCAACCACCTCCGGCGCGTCCTGGGGCGGATAATTGGGGAGAGGGGGAGGGCACGGCACACCATTGAACAGCTAGCCGAGGTAGATATGGTAATCGGGGACAACTACGTGGCGATCCTAGGCGAGCTGAAGAACGTGGAGATTGCTAAACACGCGGTGGAGATGTTAATAGAGGGGAAGAAACACAGCACGGTGTACAGATTTATACAAAGCGCAAAGAGACGTTAGGAGGCAACGGCCTCTGCCACTACCTCCTTCACCACGACCTGCTCCTCCTCAGGCGGGTACCTCAACACCTTTATCTTAGCTAGCTCCACCTTCCTGAGCGGGGCTACCTTCTTGCCAGCCACGAAGAGATCGGCTACCAAGGTCCCCTCCAGCGCCTCCTTTAGGAACTGGGCTATGTCCATCTCAGCCGCCTTCTTCACGAGGGTTTCTATCATCCTCTTCCTCATGGCCGACTTCTGCGCAGATCCAATTCGGTGAGTGGTCACGGCCAAGACGGTGATTCTCATGACCCAGCCGTCTTTTGTCCTGACCTCCGTCACTGCGGCCACTTTGCTGGTGCCCCTCCTCACGAGAGATCTAAGGTAGTCCCGTGTGAGTTCCAACCCCTTAAACCTGGTGGAGGCCCGCAACCCGTCCACGCGGTGGATCTGGAATCGTAGCTTTATTGGGAGATGCGAGATGTCTTTTGTGAGATCGTAGAGAGAAACCTCAAGCGTCCGCATCAACATCTTCTGCGCCTCGGAGACGGGGACTTCGGCTATGAAAACCCCGCCGAGATAAGAGGGGGCATAGACGCTGAACCATTTCTTCAAAGCCCACGGGTCGCGCTTGGAAATAGCCACCTTTTCTTGCTTAGCGACGGCCTTCTGCTTCTCTGCCATTGACGAGGTCAACATCTCAAAGAATATAAATTTTGCTCCTCGCACACGGCATGTCGGAACAGGCGGCCGGCCCCGGCGCCCGCTGGAACTAAGCTATATATTTAAGTGAGAAATCTGGCGTGTGGACGAGGTGGACCGGAAGCTAGTTGTGTTGTTGCAGTCAGACGGCAAAAAAACTCTGCAGGAGCTCAGCGAAGAGCTGGGCAGACCCAAGACCACAATAGCAGCACGTATCAAGAGGCTTGAAAACGAGGGCGTGATCATGGGCTACAAGGCTGTGCCCAACCCCTTCGCCCTGGGGTATAGGCTACTGGCTTTCGTGCTCGTCAGCGTCAGGAGGGGCGCCGCCGCAAAGGAGGCCAAACCGCTTCAACAGGAGGTGGCAGAGAGAGTTTTGGCAGACTGTAACGGGGAGAAGGGAATGCCGTTTGTGGAGGAGGCATACATAATTACCGGCCCCTACGACCTGCTATTTAAGGTCTGGGCCAGAGACGTAAAACAACTTTCCACCTTCTTGGTTGCATATCTAGCGTCTAACCCCGACATACAGAGGACCGAGACCCTAATGGTCTTAGAGATTATAGACGACTGGAGGAGACGCGTGATGCCCCCAGCCTCCCCCGCCTAGAAGGAACAAATTTTTATAGGGGCCCGAGTGTTGGGACGTGAGCAGGCGGAGAAAGATGTACTACTACGAAGAAACTCCCATGGGACCCATAAGCAGAACCCCAGCCGAGGCGAAAGTGTTCAGATATGTGGACTGCTCCGTGGTTGAGAAAAGCCTGACCTCCCTCACGGCTATGTGTAAGCCGAACACGTTGATTAAGGTCTACAAAAGCGAGGGAGAGGAGGCTGAGTACGTTGTGGAGTTTACAGACACAGACACAGGCCTTAGCGAGAGGCATCGGGTGGATCTCTCCACCGCGGTGGTGATCCGTAGATACCTTGAGTCGAGAAGTAAATAAACTTTAATAATCTGCCCTATCTAGAAAAATATGGAAGCCGTGGTGTTTCTCAACATCGACATAGGGTCTGAGGATAGGATCATGGAGCAACTGGCTGCGATACCCGAGGTGAAAGCGGTTTATTTCGTCTACGGGCCCTACGACCTAGTGATCAAGATAGAAGCCCCAGACATAGACAAAATAAGGAGCGTGGTGAGGGAAAAGGTTAGGAAGATCGACGGGATAAGGTCAACCACGACCTTAATAGTGGCCAGGTCCCACACAAAGGCGACGCCTCCACGCGCCTAGTGTGTAGACTATATATTTCTAAAGGACCTATAGATTTGTCCCACGCCCTGAAGCTAGCCGCACGTCACGACCCCTACATGCCAAGCGAAAAGAAGAAACACGGCGACGGCTGGGGTTTCGTCGCGGCGTCGAGAACCGGATTTGTGCACTACAAGTCGGGCCTCCCCGCCTGGGAGGACCCGACGGCGGTTCCCCTGAAGGAGGTCGTGCTGGCGCATGCGAGGGCGGCGTCTCCCGGCGAGCCCCTCGGGCCGACCCACGCGCATCCCTACATGGTCTACGTCCCCGACGGCCGCATCCTCTTCGTCGCTCACAACGGCTCCGTGGATAAAAAAGCCATGGCGGCGGAGGTGGGCGTCGACCCCTCCCTCTGCACCGACAGCTACGTGCTGGCGCTGTTCCTCGCCAGGAGGTGGGAGGCGCCGCAGAGGGCGTTTGAAGACGCGTTGCGATATGTGAATACGGCGCTTAACGTGGCTGCCTTGGAGTTGCCCAGCTTGACCGCCCACGTGTACACCTACTACAGGGGCCCGAGGGAGTACTACGCCCTGTACCTGATCGAGGAAGGGGGGGCCAAGGCGGTTGCTTCCTCAACTCTCCTGAGGCATCTGGAAGTGCGGGGGCGGGAGCTGGAGAGCGGGACCTACCTAAAGTTCTGACACCGAGAACCCGACGCTGTATAACACGTCGACTATGTAGTCAAAAAGCTTCGAGGAAGCCGCCGGCCTAACCGCCTCCGCCTCGCCGCCTTTTATAAACACTACGCCGAACCTAAACCTCGGGAAGTTGGGCGGCCTCTGCCCCTCCACCACCAGCACCATGTTGTGAGTCCTCCGCCAGAGCCTGCGCGAGTAGGACAACCAGGGGCATACCACCACCACGCCGCTTTTCTCCGCCGAGCCGTCAACAGAGAGGTAGTGGAGGCCGCATCGATGCTCGGCGCTGAACTCGTACTCTCCGTGGAGAGAAAACGCCTTGACCAAGGCGTCGGCCCTTCTCTTCTTCACCTGCAACAAGGCGTCTAGCACCTCGTCAGCAGAGTAGACCGGTGACACCACGAGGCCGACGTCTTTTCGATATATGGCGACCCGCCCAATCCTCAGCTCCTTCGGCGGGTCCCCGTAGAAGGCGCTGTGCAACCCCGTGTCAAGATCCTCGGTGAGCAAAGCCTCCAGATACGCCATGATGGCGCCGTCGCGGGAGTAGGCCTCAAGCTCCTCCCGTAAGTTCGGCCTGCCGAAAGAGGTCGTCTGCCCCAGCTCTATCAGCAACTTGGCGAGATACGGCGGCGCCGTCGCTACGTCATCATCAAAATGCATCACAAGCCCCCACCTCAACATCTTCTCAACAGCGCCGGGACACCCGAGGAGCTCCATCCCCAGCTCCAGCTCCCTCTCCAGCGCCAGATTCCGCCCATACGCCGCATAGAGCGTTGCTGTACCCACGTCGTCTATCCTGGACTTGACCAGGTCCGCCAGCAAGGCTGAGCTCTTCTCGGCCTTCTCCACGTCTTCCTCGCCGGCGCCAGAGGATGCCTTCCACAGCTCCTCCCAAGCTTCGCCGTATCTCAGCTGAAAATCTCTACGGATGGTCTCCTCGCCGCCGCGGAACACGGCCCGCTGGTACCTAGCCTCAAGCAGTTTAGGATCCACAGCACCTCCATTCAACGTATTTAAATGCGAGGCGCCCGCATCTCCGTGAAGGGGTTCAAGACCCTCACATCGATCCAGGAAGCCCAGAGGGCTTTCATCGCCGCGGTGACGCACACCCCCTCCGAAGTTTTTGTACCGACGCCGCAGGCCGTGGGGCTTTACGCGGCTAGGGACGTGGCGTCTCCCGTCGATGTGCCTCCCTTCGACAGGGCGGCTTTTGACGGCTACGCTGTGCGGTCTATTGACACGCTGGGCGCGTCGCGGAGCAACCCCGTAATGCTCCGCGTCGTAGGCAAGGCGCTCCCGGGGGCCGAGTTCGGCGGCGCCGTGGGCCGCGGCGAGGCGGTGGAGATCGCCACGGGTGCTCCGTTGCCGGCAGGGGCAGACGCGGTTGTTCCCTACGAGGAGGCGGCGAGAGGCGGCGACCACGTAGAGGTCTACAAGCCCGTCCCCCAGTTCTACTACGTGTCTAGACGCGGCGAGGACGTCGCCGCGGGCGAGGTGGTGTTGAAGCGGGGCCGCAAGATCAAGCCGTGGGACATCGGCGTCTTAGCCTCCATCGGCATTAAGGAGGTTCCAGTCTATAAAATAACTGCTGGGCTCATCTCCACTGGGAACGAGCTCGTGGAACTCGACGAGGCCCCTCCGCCGCCCGCCAAGATTATCAACAGCACCCGCCATGTGATCACCGCGCTTCTGCGGGACTTCGGCGTGGAGGTCCACTACCTGGGCATAGTTCCAGACGACGAGGAGGCCATATATAGGGCGGTATCAGACGCGGTGAGGCGCTTTGATATCGTGATAACTACGGGCGGGGTGTCCGTGGGCGAGCCTGACCGCGTGGTGAGGGCGGTCGCGCGGCTGAGCCCCGAGGTGTTGATCCACGGGATAGCGGCCAGACCCGGCAGGCCAAACAGCGCAGCGGCTGTGCGAGGGAAGCCTATTGTCATGCTTTCGGGCTTCCCCGTGGCGTCTATAGTGGGGTTCGAGGTGTTTGCGAAGCCGGCTATCCTCAAGATGGTAGGGGCCAAGGAGGAGCCCCTCCCCGTCGTGAAGGCTATGTTGACGAGGCGGGTCACCACGCCCATAAACGTCAGAAGCTTCGTGCGGGTGAGGGTCTACCGGCGGGACGGCAAGCTCTACGCGGAGCCCCTGGCGGTCACCGGCAGCGGCATCTTATCAACCCTTACAAAGGGCAACGGATTGTTGATAATACCGGAGAACCGGGAGGGCTACGACGAAGGCGACGAGGTGGAGGTGATACTACTGGGACCCATCAACGATTAGCCTCACCTTCCCAGACCACTCATATCTCCTGTAGCCCCGCGGTAACTCGTGGAGCGCCTCCTCTGCGATCTGCAACG
>DAITPC010000007.1:48287-50848 GCA_036833835.1 Pyrobaculum sp.
TCCACCTCCTCTCCCTCGGTCATGAACTCCACGGTTTCGGGTATCACGATGTATCCGTCGGCCCTCGCCAAGACGGATATGGCGCCGGACTCCGCGTGGAGCGGATACGCCCTGTAGACGCCGCCTCGCTCTATGAGAACCACGGGGTAAAGGGCCCGCCTCCCCTTGGCTCCCTCGACGCCAAAGGCAAGCCTAGCCTTGTAGACCGCGGGCGGATGCGGGTCTAGGCACTGGAGACGGAGTAAGAAAGGCCTCACCACTGTGTGGAATATCATGAGGGCCGAGGAGGGGTAGCCCGGGAGTCCCACCACGATCTTGCCGCCCACCACTGCGGCCAGGGTGGGCTTCCCCGGCCTTACCATGATACCGTGGAAAAGCACGTCGCCCAGCTCCCCCAACACTCTGTAGGTCAAGTCTGCGACGCCGGCCGAGGTGCCGCCTGAGATCAACACGACATCTGCCTCGGAAAGCGCCTTAGCTATGGTCTTTCTGTAGCTCTCCTCCTCGTCCCTCACCACGCCGTAGAGCAGAGGCACGCCCCCCGCCTCAGCCACCGCAGCGGCAATGGAGTAACTGTTTACGTCATACAGCTTGCCCAGACCTAGGGGCTCCCCCGGCGCTACCAGCTCGTTGCCTGTCGAGATCACAGCAACTTTAGGGCGCCGCATCACAGAAACCTCCCTAAGGCCCAAGGCGGCTAACACGCCTACTTCTCTAGACGTGAGACGAGTGCACCTCCTCAACACCACCTCCCCCGCGGATATGTCTGAACCAGCCGCCATGACGTTTTCCCCCGGCGCCACGGGCCGGAATACTCGCACCACACCACCTCTCTCCTGGGTATACTCGACCATAACCACGGCGTTTGCACCCCTTGGCAGAGGCGCCCCAGTAGCCACCTCGCAAGCCTCCCCCGGCCTCACCTCGACGCTTGGCCACTCGCCCGCCTCCACTCTACATACCACTCTGAGCTCCACGGGAGTAAGCTCCGAGGCACCGTATGTGGACTCGGCTACAACGGCGTATCCATCTACGGTAGATCTATCGAAGGGAGGTACGTCGACGGGAGCAACCACGTCCTCTGCCAGCACCCTGCCGTAGGCAGAGGCTATATCCACTTTCTCGGCCCCAAGCGGTGCGGCGAACTTTAAGAGCACCTCGGCGGCTTGATCAAGTGTGACGAGGTCGTGGAAGATAACCCTCTTTCTCATCACTTGAGCAACCCCGAGAGCTCCCTCTCCAGCAACGCTACCGTGTTTTCCTCTACGTACTTCCTGATCTTCTCAGCTATGTCGGGAGGCATCTTCTCCAGAGCCACGCCTCTGCAGTCCACGTAGGTCAACTTCACCGCCACATGGAAGCCATCATCTCTAAACTTGGTCTTTACAAATCCAAAGAGCCAGTCGTCGCCTATCCTCACTTTAAACGACGCAATAGATCTACGAAGGGCGCCGAGCCTACCCAACGCCTTCTTTTTAGCTATCTTCTCCGCCGTCTGGACATCTACACAAGACATACAGCCCTCTTCGCATAACTTTATAAAACATTGCTCTTGTCCACACATGACGACAGTCCCCGTATCGGAAACGTGACGAATTCACGTACCGGCTGATTTCGGAGGAAAAATTTTTAAGTGGAAACCTAAAGGGCCTTATGATTCCCCTGTTTGACCCAATAGCGTTAGGGCTGTACTTCGTAGGTTACATATTTATGTTTATCATAGCGGCAACCATAGCCCCCAAGGTGGCTAAGTCGGTCTCAGGGAGGTTTACGCTATATGGCGCAATGGCGCTCACGGCTGTGTTGATAGTGCTCACCACAGCACTAATTATCTACCTCGTGGTTATGTTCGCCGCACCTACGTTAACCGGTTACGGCTGGGGCTTCTTCCTTGGCTTGATATTCTTCGTCGTACTCATGAACCTTATGACGTACTTCATTTCGCCGTTTTTGATAAACGCATCATACGGCGCCAGGCCGGATCCCAGGCTTCAACAAATTGTTGACGAGGTAGCGGCACGGCTCGGCGCTCCGTTTAGGCTAAAGGCCGTGGCAGTAGACGGCCCGCCGAATGCCTTTGCCTACGGCAACTTCCTCACGGGTAGATATGTCGCCGTGACGAGTAGCATGTTGGCGTTGACAGACAGGCGGGAGCTTGAGGCGGTGATAGGACACGAAATCGGCCACCATCTCCACAGAGACAACGCACTTATGCTCCTATTTGGCGTGTTGCCCTCCATAGTCTACTATCTAGGCGTCATGTCTGTACACATGGCGCTTTCATCCTCTAACAACAGAGGCGGGAACCCAGCGCTACTCGCCGTAGGCATCGCCGCTGTGGTTGTATCTTTCTTAATCCAGCTGCTGGCGCTGGCCTTCAGCAGGTTGAGGGAGTACTACGCCGATACGGCAGGCGCCAGAGCCGCCGGGAGGGAGGCCATGCAGTTCGCCTTAGCCAAGATCCACAAGTTCTACTTCTCCAACCCCGAAGCCCACGTAGTTGTGCAGGAGAGCAAATTTAGGGCGCTCTTTATCTACGCCCTTGTTAACGCTATGGCGAA
>DAITPC010000007.1:50948-55732 GCA_036833835.1 Pyrobaculum sp.
TAGAGCTGGACGACAAGGTGTCTCCTGCGGAGGTTGTCCGGAGGGTGCTGGACCTCGGGCATGAGCTGGCCCTGCCGCATTACGTCTTCGTGACGAAGCCGAATCAAGACGAGAGGAGAGTGATGAAGAGATTGATGGAAAGCCCCTACGTGGTGGCGGCTGAGTACTACCCCAGGTCGGGCCGCGGCGTCTTGGTGGCCGTACCAGGCGCCGCGGAGGAGGAAGTTGTGAGGGTTTTGAAGGAGGTCTTCGGCAGGTCTGTACGCGTGGAGTCTACCTACGTTCAGCCTGTTAGGTTGTCTTTCGGCTAGCGGCACATGCGACGCCGGCGGAGTGGTTAGCCTAATTTCGACATAGTTACGCCAGTCTATTAATATACCGGTTAATTTACCTGATCAGAATATAAAGCTGTGCGTGTGCGGCTCCATGCCAACTCTCTTTGTTAAACCTGGTAGAGTTTTCGTCGCCATGAAGGAGGAGGATTTGGACTTGGCGGAGGAGGGATGGGTCCCGGTGGCTAGGTTTAAGAGCCTAAACCTGGCGTTGAGGGCGGCGAGGTGGTACGCGGACCGGTTTGAGTACATTGTAGAGTGGGGCTAGTATACGAAGGCAAGTCCTTTTCTGAGGAATCTCTGTAGTATTATGTAAAGCACGACGGGAGGTATTGCGTAGAGTAGCGCCGCCGCAGCAAATCTATTCCACTCCACTGCGTAGATGTTAGACATGAGGGAGTAGATCCAGAGAATCAGCGTCCTGTTTTCGCCGGAGAGGAAGAGGTTGGCCAGTATGAGCTCCCCCCACGCGCCTATAAAGGAGAGTATTGCCGACACAGCCAGAGCCGGCGCCATCAGCGGAAATACCACTCTAAACAGCAACGTGGCGGCGCCTGCGCCGTCTATCAACGCCGCCTCCTCCGCCGACCTAGGTATCGTGTCTATGTAGGTCTTCAGAAGCCACGTGTGGTAAGGTATAGCCCCTGCGGCGTATATAAGGGCAAGCGCCAGCAGATTGTTCCTCAGCCCCAGCGCCGACACTATGGCGAACAGCGCTATCAGCCCCGCAATGCCAAGACCCCCAGACACCTGGGTAAAGACTACGTAGAAGGAGAGGAGGGAGCTGCGACCTTTGAATCTATGGCGGCTAAAGGCGTATGCCCCCGGCAGCGCCAAGGCGATTACTACAACCACCGTGGCTCCCGCCACGATCAAGCTGTTGACGAGACCGCGCCAGAACTCGGGCTGTTGCAGAACCCACTGGAAGGACTCAAAGGTGGGGACGAAGTCGCCTCCTAACCTGAAGTAGGGTATCTTGTTTAATGAAAGGAGGACTATCTGTAGTACTGGGTAGAAGAGGAGAAATGTCGTCAAGACGGCTACTGAGGTCTGCACCAAGTTAGCTCTCATACATCCCCCTCATGAGACCTGTGAGTCTTATCGCCAGTATCATAAACACGGATATCACAAGCGCGGAGATCGACAACACCGCCGCGGCTAGGCCATATTCTCTAAACGGCGAGCCGAAGGCCCAGTAGTAGCCGTAGGCCAGCATGAAGCGGTCGTATAGCTGTATGAAGTTCCACAGAAACGCCACCAGGAAGAACTGGAGCGACGCCGCCGCGGTCATGACCGAGGCGTAGATGAGCGGCCGCTTGATGAGTGGAAGCGTTATCTGCGTAAACACCGCCCACCTGCCCGCGCCGTCTATCTGCGCGGCCTCGAAGGCAGTACGGGGGACGTTAGCCAAGGCGCCTATCACCACAGTCATTATGAAGGGATACGCCAGCCAGGCCTCGATAACCACCATGGCGGCGTAGGCGTAGTCCTTGTTTACAAACCAGTCAGGCGGTTTCGAGACCCCCAGCGAATACAGTAGCTGGTTGACGACTCCATATGTGGGATCGAAGACGTAGCGCCAGGCAACCACAGAGAGTATAAGCGGAAGAGCCCAGGGGACTATCAAAAGCGCTTTCATCACCGACTTGCCTAACACCTTTTCCGAGGACATCAAAAGACCTACAAACGTCCCGAGGGCGACCTTTGCGGGCACAGACACGGCGACGAACACAAGAGTCCAGAACACGGCGTTCCAGAAACCCGCCGACGCAGGCCCTGTGAAGATGGAGGCGTAGTTGGCCAGCCCTACGAAGTCTGGCGGCGGCCGGGCCTGCTTCAGCTCCTCGGGGGCCCAAGGAGGCGGTTGCGGGAAGTTACGTATGTTGGCGTTTGTGAAAGAGATGTATATAGAATAAATTATTGGCCAGAGGTTAAAGAAGAGAAAAAGGAGGAGGCCCGGGAGTATCAGTAGCTGGGGCCGCATCAACAGAGACCTCTGGCGCAGAGGTCCTTTGCCGCATCTTGCACCGCTTGCGCGATGGTCTTCTGGTCTGACACTATGGCGTTTTGTATAACTATGTCCACGGCGCCCCAGACCGGCTGCATCTTCGGCGAGACGGGCATTAGGTAGATGTTTTTAATAGCCTCGTAGAATCCTTGAACAACGGGGTCTTGTACCTGGACGTCTTTAGTCACCGGCACGTAGCCAAGTTTCTCCACAAGTATCTTGGCCACCTGCGGGTCTGTGGTGAACCACTTCATGAATTCTATGGCCTCTTTAGATGCATAGATGGTTGTGTAGAACATCTTCAGCCCCCCGTATGGTCTCGGCATGTATGCGCTGTCCACCGGCGGCAGGGGAGCAACGAAGAAGTCTATGCCGGCCTTCTTCACTGCGCCTATGCTCCACGGTCTGTTGACCATACAGGGCGCCTGGCCGCTTAGGAACAGGCTGACCTGGGTGTTGTAATCGGTGGGGTTGGGCCCGACGTACGGCATGATGTTTTTCTTAAAGAACTCAAAACCGGCGATCGATCTGGGGTCCGTGAGCCCTTGCTTCTCGGTCTTGTCGTCGAAGTAGTAGCCGCCTGTGCCGTGGATCCACGCCGATATGAAGTATGGATTTACGATGTAAGCTATGCCGTAGCTCTGGGGAGGCTTGTGGTACTGTTGCATTATTTTAAGCAGATCTGCAAAGGTCTTAGGCGGCTCGGGCACCATCTTCTTGTTGCATATCAACGCCACCGTCTCCGCGGTGAAGGGAAGCCCGTATATGCGGCCCTTGTACTGAGGTATCTGCACGGCGAATTTAGGTAAGACGTCAGCCACGTCGTTATCCACCGGCTTAAGGACACCGGCCTCCACCATGAGGCCGATCCAGTCGTGCGCCCATATAAACAAATCAAACCTCTCACCTGTGGCGATGGCCGCTAATACCGCAGTCTGGAGGTCCGGCGCCTTGTTCTCAAAGACAACCTGGACGTTGGGGCGGCTCTGCATATACCGTGACGCTATCTCCTTGAAGGCCGCCTCCTCCTCTGGGTTAAGCGCATGCCAGATCCTTATCGTTACCTTCTGTGGAGGCGGCGTGGGCGTTGGGGTTGTAGGCGTAGTTGCAGTAGGTGTTGTAGGCGTTGGGGTTGTAGCGGGCGAAGGAGTTGGAGTGGTCTGAGTTGGGGTGGGCGTGGGTGTTGGCGTTGTGGGAGTTGCTGGAGGCTAGGTTGTTGTGGTCTGTGTGGGGGCTGGGGGTTGTTGGGTGGCTAGGTAGGCGACGGCGGCGATGATGATTATAACTACTGCAAGTATTCCAATTAGGAGGTTTTTGTTCATGGTCTAAAAATATGTATTTAGTTTTTATAGATTCCGTCGCCTTGCTAATATGCCTGCCGCCAGCCCGGCTATTAGGGCAAGCGCCGCAACGGCGGCTGTGGCGGTCCAGTCCGTGGCGGTTTCTTTCACGGTTGTTGTGACTTGATACGTCGTGGTTACCTGCGTTGTGGCTGTTAATGTAGCTGTTTCGCGTATCGTCGTGGTGTAGGTGGCGGTTACTGTGGCTGTGACCGTAGTGGCTTGTATCTGCGGCGGCTTCTCCGCCGATGTGTATAGACACACTGCGGCGGGCTTGCCCACGTACGTTCCGTTGGGCAGTCTGGATACTTGATACGTCGTGAGGGCCTTCGTCTGGGCCTCCGCGGTGGGGGTCAGCAGGTCGAAGACCCTAGGTGCTACTCCCGCCAACACGGCGACGGGGTCCGCGCCGCCCACGGTCCACTCGTCGGCCATCACGCCGAAGTTTCTGATGTTGTCGGGGCCGTAGCCGTCCCAAGATGTTAAGAAGACGGTGAGCTTCCAGCTTCTGTCGAAGTTGCCCACGTATCTCTTGGGCACGTCGGCGATTACCGTGTTGTTTGGACCTGCCCTTATGGCCATGGCGTCGTCTATAGACGAGCCGTCGCTATATACTATCCTGTTGCCGCCGGTCCAGCCGGGGCCTATCAACAAAGCCACGTCCCACGCCGCTTCCCTACACAGCGCCGCTCTAAGGCCGAGTGTGTCGTTTCTAGACCCGGCGCCTCTGTTGATGTAGACGTGGAAGAACTGAAGCGAGAAGCCGGCCGGGCCTCCCCACGGGTTTCCGCCGAGCTCGCGTACCTTGAACACAAGCCTAAGCCTATCGCCTAGGTCATACACTGCGAAGCTGAGGAGGTCGAATACGCCCGGCTTAAATACGGGGTTTTTGGGGTACTGGTATCTGCCCGTGCCGAAGTCGTCGCCGGAGGGGTCCGAGGCCTCCAGTAGCAACTGTTGGCCCGCGGCGGCCTCGGGTATGCCGAGGGCGTAGACCAAGCCGTTGAACTCGACGTAGAGCACGCCGCCCGGCTGGGCCCCCACAAGGCTCAGCTTAGCCACGTTGCCCACCGGGTAGAACCTGCCGCCGTCGGAGAGGTAGAC
>DAITPC010000007.1:55832-59429 GCA_036833835.1 Pyrobaculum sp.
CAATGAGGGCGGACTTGGCGATGGGGTCGAAGGTCTGGGGGGATCCCATGTCGTTGCCGTACCAAAACGGCCAGTCGCTGGCCTCCGCGATCAGTAGCGGGAAGAGGACGTCCCATCCCCTGTCTGTGCCCACGTCTTCCCTCGCCTTTTTCAGCCACATCCACCAGACGTTTTCATCCACATCGCCTATCCATACGGCGAGGCTCCCCCCGGCAGACCACGTGCCTTCCGCTATTCTGCCCTGCATAATCCGCGTGGGGAGGTCACGGATGGAGGTGTAGAAGGATATGTCCACCGTGAGGTCGAGATATCTGAACTCTCTAAGCGGCAGAGGAGCTGCCTTATTGCCGCATTTCTTCACGAAGTCGCTAGGCTTCCAAATCTTGACCGTGCCGTTTTTCTCCAGTTGGGCCAAGCCGTTGAAGAAGACTGTTAAGAAGTCGACTCCGAAGTTGGGATAGTTCTCCCAAGGGTTCTCCCCGTCCAGCGCCACCACAACCACCGAGCACTCGCCTCTAGGCGTCTTCTTAAGGTAGTTGACGAAGTCGGCCAAGGCTTCTTCGGGCTTCATGGAGGAGTATCTAAAGCCGAGGTTATCCGACAGCGTCTTATCTCTGAAAAAGACATAGAGGCGGCGGCCGCCGTAGTCGGCGTAGTAGAGGCCGAAGTGGCTCGCACCTGGCAGTGTCGCCTTCAGAACATCCTCATCTGTGACCGTCCAGATGTAGCCCGCCTCTGCGAATAAGCTCAGCACCTCGTCGTTTACGGCTTGTTCCGGCGGCCACACGCCCAAGGGTCTCACGCCGAGATACCTCTCGAAAAGCTCGTTTGAAAGTCTTATGTGGAGTCTCAAGTCGTCAAGCGCGCCCATGGCTGCCAGAAGCGGCATAAGCGGGTGGGAATACGGCACCGGAACCAGCTCTATGGCCCCCCGTTGCGCCAGGCTTTTATAAAGCGGGAGGACCTTCTTTATTAAGTCTAAGTGAACCTCCAGAACCCTCCTGAGGTCGTCGCGGGTGTAAGACGTCTTGTTTCTCATGGCCCAGATGTCTGGGTACTGCCTTGCTATGTATGGGTCTATCCAGAGAAGGTTGAAGAGGGTGGCCAAATCCACGAAGTCCTGGTCGCTGAATCTCGACACCACGCAGGTGACGTTGCCAGGGGGGCACTTGCTGAAGGCGTTATTTCTCACACCGAGCAACACCGTATATCTCGGGTGTTTGTATACTATGTTCTGCCAGTTTATGTCAAAGAAACCTCCCGGCACGGAGAGCATGGCGTACTTCTCCTCAGCCGTGAGGGGCTTCCCCTCTGCGATTTTCTGCGAAATCTTAAACCGCAGATCTGTGTAAGTGCCGTTGGCGTACCAGTTGAGCTGCTCTATCAAGCTCCCAGAAAGCGTAAACGCCACGGGAACTCCGCTTTGGTTTACGAGGAGAGGCACCTTGAGATAGTTACCCACCGCGTGCATCCGCACCCAAGGAAGCACGAGCTCGCCTCTGTCTAGGTCGATGTACCAGGGCTGGTGGTTGTGCAGGATAAAGACGACGTTTATGGGTTGGGCCAGCAGAAAGGCCGCAAGTACCAGGACAACAACCCACCTCATAGAAACTCGCAACTACATGTTTTAAAAATAGGCACCGCGGGACATGCGTGGTTGTGTTGGTGGTGTTTGCGGGGGGCAGGTCCAGCAGATTCGGCAGAGACAAGTGCACCTACGTCCACGGAGGGAGGCGACTTATTGACAACGTAATCGAAGCCGGGGGGAGAGTGGCTGATAAGGTCGTCATCGCCGCGGGGCAGAACGCACATCTGTACCCAGACGAGGAGGTTGTTGCAGACAGCCCCCGCTTCTCAGGCCCCCTCGCCGCGGTGGACGCCGCCGTCCAGCTATTTGACGAGCCGCTTCTCTTCGCGCCGTGCGATGCCCCCTATCTACGGCCCGCAGTGTTTAGGGAACTGCTATACTCCAAGGCGCCTCTCTCGGTGTGGGTATTTCCCAACGGGAGGGTGGAGTCCACCATATTTAAGGCGGAGCCCGCCGACGCCAGAAGGGCGTTGGAGCTGTTGGCGCAACACAGGCGGAGCCGGCTTGACGACTTGTTTAGGCTCGTGCCCACGGAGTTTCTGGCCGTTGAGAAACATGGGGTTGAGCCCATGTGGCTTCTAAACGTAAACAAAGCACAGGACCTGACCGGCGCCGCGCCGGCCTTTAGACATAGGGTGTTCCTCGACGATCACCTCCTCAGGTGGGGGGAGCCGCCCCTGGCCAGGTGGCTGACGCTTGGCGATATGGAGGCGCTGAAGACGGAGTTTCTACACTATGTGGAGGTTGGCCTCCTCTCCATGGCGGCACACGTCGCCAAGGACCTCGGGACGCCCAGCTTCAGGGCTCTTGCCGAGGTCATATACGAGGCAGTCGACATAGAAAAGGCGCGGTAGGAGTAGACAAAAAGTATCAACATACTCAGAAGATAGTTGTAAGCCGTATTACCTGCGGGTTTTATACCCGTGTACGTATACGTACATGTACCGGGTCTACCTAAACCCCAAGGAGGAAAGAGTCCTCGTAACCAAGACCAAGGTGGTAGGCGAGGGCTGGGTGTTGGTCACGAAACACGCCACTTGGGACAAGGCATATAGAAAGGCCTTATACCTCGCCAACAGACTCGACTACGTCTTGGAATGGTTTCTTGAGGACCAGATAGAGCAGACCCTACAAATCTTTAAAAACTGACGCCCGGCGCATCTCAATGCGCTTACTCCCAGTCGTCTCGTCGCTACTTCTCGTCTTTTCTACAACGGCGGCCTACCTATACGATATTCATGTTAGGTCACTGCCTCTGTACGCCTTAGCGGCTTTACCTCGACGTAGGGGCGCGCATAAATTCAACTGGGGGCAACTCTTTGAATCTCACTCCATATTGGTACAACAAGGGCCGGGATGGCGCTTGTCTCCTAGGCTCCGGAGCCGCGTATATAATATCTGCTCTGTGCCGTATACCTCTACGGCGGTTGCCTAATGTTTCGCCAAGGCAGACGGGAGGTGCCCAGGAAAGATGTGGGAGATTCAGCACGGCAACGCCAGTTGCGCGGCAACACCTGAGCTCCGCGTCCTGAACAGAACCCGTCTCTAGAGCCGCCGCTTGCGGAAGTCGCTCTTAAGACCACCATGGTGAGAGACTTAGCCGCTTACTCCCAAGCCAACAACTACACAGCCACAAGAGTGATCTCTGTGTGGCGCTCCGTGCCGCGAGTATGCGTCTACTACCACCTCCCCACCCCTCCCTCTGGAGGATAGTGGTTTCAAGCAACCTGACTCCGATTTCAACCACCGCGACTCTGACTAGAAGAGTCACGTAGCAGTCGCGCACCGCGGAAAGTACGACGGCCGTTGCCGTGGCCGCGGGAGGACTGAAACCCTGAAGTGACCACCACAGCGACCTACATGACTACAGCAACGAGAGCGGAGACTGTGAAGGAGGATGATCTGCATAGCGTCGACCTGACCTACGGGTCGACATGATGTCGCCTTTATCATAAGTTTTTATACTTGCCAAGAGGAGGAGGCGTGTATAGGAGGTACGGTGAGAAGAG
>DAITPC010000007.1:59529-63743 GCA_036833835.1 Pyrobaculum sp.
GACTTAGTTAGGATGTACGGGGGGTCCATCGCCGTGGGACTCCACTGGAGGGACCCAGCAGATCCCGCCGTTGCTGACAGGTGGCTTAAAAAGGAGAAAGACGTGGAGGTGGTTACTCTTGTCCACTGCGACACGCCCTCCGCAGTCTACAACCAGTTGGGGGAAATAGCCAAAGTGACGGCTAGTCACGGCGCCTTACTTATCGTCAACGCCGTCTCGTCCATCGGTGCCCACGAGATTCTGTTTGACCAGTGGCGTGTGGGGCTACTGATAGGGGGGTCACAGAAGACCTTAAACACGCCACCTGATCTCACCATATTGACAGTGAGCAAAGCCGCGCTAGACAGAGCTAAGGAGGTGGGCGGGGAGACCTTCTACATGAACTATTTCGTGTGGGAGGACTGCCTCGGGAAGGGAGGCTTCCCCTACACCATCCCCGACGTCTTGTTCTACGCCCTCAAAGAAAGCCTCAACAAGCTTCTGGAGGAAGACGTTTCCTCAGTGTTTCAGAGACATAAAGCGGCTAGACTAGCCGCAAGGAGAGCCGCCGAGGCGCTCGGGCTTGAGCCCCGGTGTCTAGAGCGCAACTGCCCCACCGACACAGCCTTCAAGAGCCTCGTACCCCCTGCCCAGCTTAGGAGGCACATTTGGGAGAAATACGGAGTGCTACTCGCCGGGAGCTGGGGGCCCCTGGGGGGCGTATGCGGATAGGTAACATGGGGGTGCAAGCATCGCCTGACTATCTCGTGACCGCGGTCACAGCGCTGGCTGCCGGGCTTAGAGACTTCGGCATAGATGCCAATGTGGGGAAAGCCGTCGAAGCCATTGTTGAAGCGTTTAGGTAATGGAGAGAATTGGCGGGGTGCACGCCGAGTGGTATAGACGCCACATATCGCACCTGGCCTATGCGTTGGAGGCTCTGGAAGAGGGCGATCACTCCGCCGCCTGTTACCACGCCTACCAAGCAGTCTCCGCCCTACTCAGCGGAATCGTCGGACTCGACCCCTACGCCCCGGGCGCCTATGTCAAGACCCTCTCAGCAATGTTGAAAACGGCGCTCGAACATCCGCCCACAGACGTAGCGACATGCGGAAAGTTTTTAGACTCGCAGTATTTCTCTGGAGAGGACGGAGAAAAATGCGTCGCATGCGCCGAACGCCTCATAGACACGCTTCACGAACTTTTACTCCTCTAAAAGTAAAATCCGATGCCACAAAAGAGAGTTTTCAGACAGTATAGAGGTAGTGCTGGTATTCCCAATCGGTTACCGTGTTCCAGGTCTTCTCCCAGCTGTATTTAGCGCTGTAGCTCTCCCACTCGGCCTCCTTCAGCTTCACGTAGGCCTTCACCAGATGAGAGGGGAGCCTGTTGGCTATGTTGCTTTCTGCGAAGTATTTAATGGCCTCGCCCAGGTGTTTGGGCGTTTCCTTCACTCCCTCTAGCTCGTACGCCACGTCGGTCACGGGCTGGGGCGGCGCTTTTCTTGCCGATATCCCCTCAACCACCGACATGGCGATTACGGCAAACGCCAGGTACGGGTTCATGGATGGGTCCGGATGTCTGTATTCAATCCTGTTTATCCTACCGCCGTAGTACGGCACGCGCACCATCGCCGAGCGGTTCCCCAAGCCCCACACGACGCGTGTCGGCGCCTCATGGTGCGGCACGAGACGTTTGTACGAGTTCACCGTGGGCGCCACAATTGCGGAGATGGAGATGGCGCTCTCCAGAAGACCAGCCACGGCGCATTTCAACTCATCTGTCGGCTCCTTATACGAGGCGAAGAGGTTCCGCCCGTCTTTCCACACGGATATGTGGGTGTGTGCCCCGCTTCCGTTGACGCCCCAAAACGGCTTAGGCATGAATGTGATCCCATATCCATACTTAGACGCGATGGAACGGGCCATTATCTTGAAGATAAGTACCGAATCTGCGATCTTCACAGGATCGCCGTATGGGATGTTCACCTCAAACTGCGACGGCGCTACCTCGTGGTGGCTCTTAGTCTCGCCTATGCCACACGCCACGAAGTTATCCATTATCTCCTCCACCACCTTTCTCGTAGACGGCGGCGGCACGTCGAAGTATCCGGCCGTGTCTGCAAATTCCGGCGGGTTGCCCCTCACGATGAAGTACTCCACCTCAACGCCTATCTTAACGTCGTACCCCCTCACACGGAGGTCCTCCACCGTCTTCCTCAACACATTTCTTGGGTCCAGCATCGAGTAGCCGCCTCCCTCCAGCGTGTTGGTGAAAACGAAGGCCATCTTTCCGCCGTTCCATGTATCCACATACACCGAAGAGGGATCAACCTCGGCAACGAAGTCGCTTCTGTTTACAGTGCTGTAGGCCGGAATCGACGACGCGTCATATGGCACGCCGTCTATAAACGCGTCCCTTGCGGCGTCTATCGACATTATATCCACCCTCGGCCTCCCAAATATGTCCACTATAATAAAATTCACATATTTCACACCCGCGCCTTTCAACACCCTCCACATGTCAATTCCTTCTGCCGGCATAAACACAGAAATCTCCAGATATATTAACCTTACTCCTCCAAATATTTAGCAGGAACCACGAGCTATATAGGTATTACATACCTTGATACCCCCGGGGCCTAATCAAAAAAATACAGATAATAGTGAGATGATTCGGAAAAAATGCAAATCCGCCACAGCTAAGTTCCACCTACGTTACACCATTGTAAATCTTATACCAGTTCATGCAGAGCTATTAAAAACTAAAAACTTTGCCAACATAACATAGCGCAACAATCCATCTTCCACGGTGAAATCAACATACATGACGCCACATGAGGAGAGATGGTGACCCCAACAGAGATGTAATAGCCTGCTGTAAAATAAGCTAGCGAAAAACGCAATCCGCTTGAAATATAATGCAGATTTGTGATAGCCCCTAGCCGACAGGCGTTGATTGAAAAGAATAACGAAGTAGAAAACCTAGGGTCCGCCAACGATGCCTGCAACCTTCGGATATGGGCGTGCCTCCCAAACGGCCCGTAGACCGCAGAGGTATCTTGTGAGCCGCTCAACGCCTATGCCGAAGCCGGCTGTCTGCAGTGGATAGAGCTCCTTGGCCATCTGGAGGAACCAAGTATATTTGGCGGGGTCTTCGCCGCCTTCTCTAATGCGGACCACCAGCCTTTCTGGCTCGTATTCCCTCTCGGCACCGCTTATGGCCTCCCCAAAGCCCTCTGGGTATAACATGTCGAAGTCGCGGAGGATCCCGGGCCTCTCGGGGTCCTCTCTGTCGTAGAAACCCCTTGATCCACGTGGATAGTCGTATATAAAGAACGGCGAGTCGTGATGTGTAGACATCAGCTTTTCACATTCCCACAGCAGCTCCTCCTTAGGCGGGTTTCTGCAACCAAGTTTGTTTACAAACTCGATGGCCTCCCGGTGTGTGTACCGTTTAAACGGTCTCCGGAATTCGGGCAACGTCCTCCCTAGCTTCTCCTCAAGCTCCTTGCCGTGGACGTCCTTGATGTACCTCACCACGTAGCTCACCAGATCCTCCGCCAAGTCCATGGCATCTACGTAAGACGCCTTATACATCTCTATATCGACCTGGTAGAACTCCACGAGGTGTCTCCCGGTGTATATGCTGTCAAGAGGCTCCAGCCGCACATTGGGACTTACGAAGTATATCTTGCCGAGAGAGGCGGCCATGTACTGCTTGTAAAGTATCGCGGAGGACATGACCTTGTACTCAGCGCCGTAGAAGTCTATGGTTGCTTGTTTGGCCCCTCTAATGCCGGGGTCTGTGACGGGGCCGACCACCGGCGAGAGCACCTCAACGAAGCCGCGTGAGTCGAGGAACTCTCTTATTGCCCTCAACGCCGAGGCCTGTACTCTAAAGACAAATCTATACCTCTCTGTAGTGGCCCATCGCCATGAAAACTTAACCCACTCCTCAAGCTCTTTTCTGTACTTTTCCCCGTCGGTAACCATCTTTTCAAACTCAAGCACAGCGGGGTGGGGACTTGGCATAAACAGCCAGTAGCTACCCCACTTAAAGATCGATGAGATAAAATACGATAAAGCCGCTAGTTCCTAAAAATACAATACGTGTAGTAATGAGAAATCATTGAAATTTCTCTAATCACAAGAAGGATCAGAACAAAACCTATTCCAAAACTAGATCCATCCTCTTAGTTTCATGGCTTTGTATATTCTTTCTAGTGCGGTGAC
>DAITPC010000008.1:0-5114 GCA_036833835.1 Pyrobaculum sp.
TGGAAGGACTCGTAGTCCACCTTCTTCCCCCTCCACACCTTCTTGCAGACGACCGGGCAGGGCTCGCCGCAGTTGTACCAGCTCTTGGATTTTTCAAACACCTCCTTCTGAAACGGCTTCCAGAACAGCTCTAGGATTAGGTCTGCGTGTTTAATTCTTTCCTCCCTAGGCATGTATATCGACTTGTAGCCGAAGAGCGGGAGTAGGTCGCGGTAGTGGGGGTAGTTGACGCCAAAGGTGCCGCCTGTGCCCATCTTGGGGTCGAACCGGTACTTCACAGTCTTCTCGTTGAGGAGGTCTATGTAGGGCTTGCCGGCTCTAGACTTGAAGAGGTTGTTTACAGCTTCTGCGTCTGTTACCTTCTCATTTACAGGCTTCTTGGGGCCCCCCACCACTATCGCCGCCACGTTGTGGCCTTGGGCAAGCGCCGTGCCGGGGCCTCCCCTCGCCGCGAAATCCTCGGCGCCGAGCTTAAACTCGCCGCTCCGCACGTCGACGTCGACTGAGACAACCGCGCCGTTGTATGTGGTGTAGGCCGCCGGGCCCACCACGAGAGCACGCGCGTCGTTCTCCACGAAGAAGTCTCTATGTTCTCGGTAGAGGCTCTTTATTACCTCGTAGGCGTCGCCCGGTTGCACCTCCGCGAACCTCACCTCGCCCCGGGATATAAAGAGGGCTACGGGCCTCGGCGCCTTCCCCACCACGGCCACGGCCTGGACCCCCATGCCCATGGCCTTGTAGGCGGCTCCTCCCAGCGCCGAGACGTGCAACGTCCTCGTCTGGGGGCTCTTGAAGACAAAAATCAGACGGTGGACTCCGTAAAGCCTTCCGCCTACAAACGGCCCGTATCCGAACACCACGGGGACTTCGGGCGAAAGCGGGTCCAGACGCCAGGTCTCCCGCTCCCGGTGGATTATGAGCCCAGCCTCCAGGGGCCCTGACGCGTCAAGCTCTTTCAAAGATCTCTGCCGCTTTTCCACATCTATTTCGAGTAAGATCATGAAGGAGGGTAGGTGTTATCTAATAAGGTTTTTGCTGTTGCTAGGTATACTCAGTAAACTTGGTAACACTTATAAAGAGGTAGATATATTAGCCTATGAAGGTGAGAGATCTCTTGAAAGATGCCGTCATTTCCTGCCGTGAGGATGAGCCGTTGGAATGCGCCGTCGCGAAGATGTACGCCGCAAATGTGGGAAGCGTAGTTGTGGTAGATAGGGCGGGCCACCCCGTGGGCATCGTAACTGAGCGCGACATCGTGAGGTTCCTCGCCCAGGAGGTCGACTTCAAGACGCCGCTGGGGCAGGTGGCGAGGAAGAGCCTCATCACGGTCTCCCCCGAGGATTCGGCGCTTTCCGCAGCCGTGAAGATGATCGAAAACAACATACGCCACATGCCTGTGGTTGAAGGCGGGCGGGTGGTGGGCGTCATAAGTATCAGAGACGTGTTGAGGGCGTTGCTAACCACCGAAGCGTTCCCCTAGTTTTTAACCCTCTCTTTTCTTGCCTCCATGTCTAAGACAGCCCTCGCCAGGGAGGCTGTAAAGCTCGTCAAGAGCGGCATGGTGGTGGGTCTCGGCTCCGGCACAACTGCAAGGGAGTTCATAAGAGCGCTTGCAGAGACGGGTCTCCGCGATGTCGCCCTTGTCGCAACCTCCGCCGACAGCGAGATTCTCGCCGCGGAGCTGGGGCTGGGCCACCTCCTCAGACCCATGTGGGCCGTGGACGGGATCGACCTAGCCGTCGACGGGGCAGACGAGGTGACCCGCGAGAAGATCTTGCTTAAGGGTAGGGGCGGCGCGTTGTTGCGGGAGAAAATAGTGGACTACGCCGCAGAGAGGTTCGTGGTGTTGATAGAGGAGTACAAGCTTGTGGAGAAGATTCCGACGCGGAACCCCGTCTCCCTGGAGGTGGTGCCGTGGGCGTGGCGCCACGTGGCTAGGGAGGTGGAGAGGAAGTTCGGCGGAGTTGCGAAGTTGCGGCAAGACGGGGGCAAGCTGGGGCCCGTCGTGACGGACAACGGCAACTACATCATCGACTGGACGCCGCCTTCTGCGTTGGACCCATCTGCCGAGGACGAGCTTAAGCTGATGCCGGGCGTCGTGGAGACCGGCATATTCGCAAAGCGCAGAGACGCGGTGATCCTGGTGGCGCGGGAAGGCGGCGGCGTGTACACGCTTTAACTGTCGATGTACACCACTTCGTAGATGTATACAGAGGGCTGCGTGGAGTTCAGGGTCAAACTGGCGTAGTGAGATGCCGAGAAGCTCACGGAGAGGTTCCCGTCCACGCACCTAAGTGGCGTCTTGTCTCTCAGCGTATACTCCCCAGTCAGCGTACCGGTGTAGGTCCCGTTTCCCGTCAGGTAGCCGTACACCACCCCGCTGAGCACTGTGCCTCTGGGGATGAGAGGCCTCAACGCGTCGTAAACAGTGGAGGCGGTTAGGTCAAACGACACCGATTTGATGCGCTGGGCGGCCTCTATGAGTTCCGTCGGCCTGAGCCAATCCACCGCGCCCCCTGCTCCTCTGCGCAGAAAAGTAACGTTGTACCGAAATACATCGCCCTGGAAGGACCAGCTGTAGTTGAGACGCTTAAGGTACGTCTTTGCTCTAACCTCACTCATGGCTCTTGCAAACATAGGCCCCAGCTCCTTGTACCTGCCAACGTCAAGCGACTCCACGGCCTTAGTTGCAAGGTGCTCTGCCGCCGTGCAGACGGTATGGTCAAGCTGGCTGGCTAGGGAGCTCCAGTGGTCTAGGGTTAACTTTGCCAGGCGGTAGGCCTCCAACGCCTTGGAGTACGCGTCTGTCAACACGACAAGCGCCCCAGCCACGAGAAGAAGCAGGAGGGTAACCGCGGCGAAGTAGATAGCCCACCACACCCATCAACAGTCCTTAAAGACACCTACAGCATTTTAGATATTATAGACTCGGTCGCGATAGAGCTTGAGAAGCCTTGGAGAGACCCTGAGAAGAGACCACGTGTTCTAACTCGCCGAAGGCCATTATTAGAAGTAGCTCCAGCCCCGCCACCTCAGCGGCTGGCTCTCCCACCACACAACCCCCTCCCCTTCGACCACCTCCGCAAACTCGACGTATGGACTCTCCACGGGACAGCCGCGTCTCACGGCGAAGACCGGGAGAAACTCCTCCCCCCCGTTAAACACCACCTCGCCTACGTCCAGACCTCTCTCCGCAGCGAACCTCTCCACCTCCTCTGCGGTAGGGAGCCGCTTTACCACTACGTCCACGCCCCGCGCCATGGACCACAACACGTCCGCCAGCCCGTCGGAGGAGTCCATAGACGCCGAAACGCAGTGAGGCGGCGGCAGAGGCCAGAGGGGGTCCGGCCGCCGCAACATCTCAACGCCCCTCCTCACAGCGGGATGTTCCTCCCGCCAGAATCTGTAGGCGAGGCTTGTGTAGCCGAATTCCGGTATGGTGACGAGGACGTCGCCCGGCCGCGGCCTGCGCCCTACTCTGTGTGGAGCCCTGCCCACGAGGACCACGTCCACCACCACCTCGCCGCCTTGGTTGAGGTCGCCGCCTACATACGCAAGGGAGAAATAAGAGGCGGCGGCTGATATGCCGTCTATCACCTCCTCCGCCGTGGCGAGGTCGGGCGCCGTGACCGAGGCCAGGAGATACTGGGCCTCTGCATATTTCACCCTCATGTCGCTGTAGGCGGCAGCCACGTTTCTCCAGCCGAAGTCAGCCCAGCTCTGGAAGGGCAACTTGGAGGTGGAGGCGGCGGAGCCGTCTATCTTAAGCGCAATACCGTCGGCGTATGTCACATCGTTTTCCTCAACCCCCAGCGAGGAGAGGAGGCGCCGGAGGAAGCTCTTCTCCACGTCACTCGGCAGTTATCTCCTCAAGTATCTTCAACGTGTCTGAGTCGCCGCCCCTCAGCTTCTGCCACAGCGGCGAGTTTTTACAAAGGACGTAACGGGTTCTAGCCCGCGAATCGTCTCTCTGCATAAGCCCCGCCTCCACCAGCCTCTCCAAGATGTGCTTCACCAAGGTAAGGGCAACCGGCGCCGTCGTGTCCACGCCGCCGAACTCCAGCACCTTCCTTGGGGTGAAGGAGACACAGGACCCCCTCGCCTCCCCTACGATCTTCTGCATGCCGAGGTGGACGGTTTTGAGGACAGACCTGAAGTCAGACAGGTTAAAGCGATGATTCATGGATGTAGATGCCACCCGAAATAAAACTCCACCAAACACATCCCCCTCTAGATGATATCTTTCCTCCTGTATAATCCCTGTATGGGCCGAAACCCGCCGATGGCTTTTTATTCGCCGAGGACAACCACCACGACGCTACGTCTACTACGGGGGCCGTCCATCTCCACCAGCATAACCTCCTGCCAGGTACCCCGCCTCAGCCTCCCGTCAACCACAGGTATCACCAGATGGAACCCTACGAATAGGTTTGCTAGGTGGGCGTTGGCGTTGTCGTCTATCTCGTCGTGGCGGTAGCCAGCGCCGCGGGGAAACAGCGATCTGAGCTTGTTTAAGATGTCCTCCTTGAGCCTGGGCTCGTTTTCGTTGGCCGTAATTATCGCCGTGGCGTGCGGGACGTATATCAACGCTACGCCGTTTTTAACCCCGCTCTTCGCCACGATGGACTCGACCTTGTCTGTAACCACCACGATCTCCTCCCGCGCCCTGGTTGAGACGTGGAACTCCTCCACGTACACCTTCATCGTATCAACCTCCTCCCCCGTATTTAAGCTGTTGCGACGAAAAGCGCGCCTACGGCCAGCCCGCTCACAAGATTCACCGCCTCGTTGCTGAGGAGACCCCGCCGCCTGCAACCAGCCGCCGGGGTCTCAGAGATCTTGCCGTTACATATGTACTTGACTTGAAGCGTCGCGCCTAAGACGCTGTCGAGAACCTCGCCCAAGTAGCCGAGAGCTACAACCTTCCACAGAGGTCCCGCTACGCCCAGTGACTGGGCGAAGAGGGCTATGAACAAAGCTCCGGCGAAAGACGCCGCGGCTCCCACTGGGGTGACGCCGCCTGAGACCCCGGGTTCTAGCGTCCTCCACGGCGCTAAGACGTGGCGGGGGCGGCCCCCGTAGGCCACCCCCACCTCGCTGGCCCAGGTATCTGC
>DAITPC010000008.1:5214-15133 GCA_036833835.1 Pyrobaculum sp.
CGTGGCGGGGGCGGCCCCCGTAGGCCACCCCCACCTCGCTGGCCCAGGTATCTGCGTTTGCCACAGCCACGGCGACGGCGGCGGCGCCTAGGAACCTGGGGTCCCCAGTCGCCGCGTAGAGCAGGCCGAAAACCGCTATCGGCGTTCCCACCCCGGCGACTTGCCGGAGCGACCGACCAGACACGTCCTTAAGCCCCATAGCCCGCTTCCACTCAGCCCTCAGCCGGGTCAAAAGGGAGGAGGAGGCGAAGAAGAGAATAAGCAGGAGGAAAAGCCCCATGTGCACCACGGCGACGATGGAGCCCACCGCTATGGCGGACACAGTGCCCCTCACGGTGAGAAAGCCTCTCTTAAGCGCTAAAAGGGCCAAAGCCGCGATGGAAGGCACCGCGACTAGATACAGATCCATCGCCGATGTCATCAGTTATATATTTATTGGTTTCTAATGCTATGGACGTTGTAACTAGACTCCACCAGAAATACGGCGAGGCGGTGGAAAAAGCCTTGGAACATTATCTAACCATCGACGTCGCCCCCGACTTCCGCGATGAGGTACTCTACCAGGTCAAGACGGGCGGCAAGAGGCTGAGGCCCCTCCTCGCGCTGGCGACAGCAGAGGCCGTCGCCGGTCAGTGGAGGCAGGCCCTCCCCGCCGCGGCCATCGTGGAGCTGATCCACAACTACTCCCTCGTATACGACGACATAATAGACAGGGGAGACGTCAGGAGGGGGTTCCCCACGGTGAGGAAGGCGTTCGGCGACAACGCCGCCATCTTGATAGGCATCTGGTACAGGGAGGCCATAGAGGAGGCTGTCTTGGACACCCCCAAGCCCCTCACCTTCGCCAAGGAGGTGGCCAAGGTCATCAAGGCAATAGACGAGGGGGAGCGGCTTGACATATTATTTGAGTACGCTGGGCGGGACGACCCGTACTTCGTGAAGGCCAGGAGGGGAGAGGTGACGCTGGAGGACTACGTACACATGGTCACGCTCAAGACGGGGGTGTTGATAGCCGCCGCCGCTAAGTGGGGCGTCCTCTCGGTAAGCGACGACGCGGGTCTCGCCGAGGCCGCCTGGAGTTTCGGCCTAAACGCCGGCGTGTCCTTCCAGGTTATAGACGACGTGTTGGACATCTACGGAGACCCCAGGAAGTTCGGCAAGGAGATAGGCAAGGACATCAAGGAGCATAAGAGGGGCAACGCCGTGGTCGCAATAGCGCTGGCGAGGCTCCCGCCCGGGGGTAGGGAGGAGCTGCTGGCTATACTGGCCAAGGAGAAAGTCGGCGAGGAAGACGTGAAGAGAGCTGTGGCGCTTCTGGACTCCGTGGGGGCCAGGGACGAGGCTGTGAAGCTTGCCGATAGATATCGCCAGGAGGCGGAGCGCCAGCTGGCTAAAATACCTAACAACGAGACGTTGAGGGAGTTGCTGGATTTCATACTGGAGAGGCAGTACTGATGTTTATCGTAAAGTTCGGCGGATCCGCCATCACCGACAAGACCAGGCCCTACACCTTCCTCCGGGGGCGGGTGGCACAAACCGCCCAGGCGCTCCGCGGGAGGAGGGCCGTCTTGATCCACGGCGCGGGCTCCTTCGCCCACCCCCACGTCAAGACCTTCGGCTTGACGCCAACTGGCATCGCCTTGACAAAAGCCACGCTGAGGCGCCTCACGGCACTGGTGGCAGAGGAGTTGCTGGAGGCGGGGCTACCGGCCATGCCCGTGGAGCCCAGCGACGTGTTTTGGGGCAAGTCGCTGGCGCGGCGGGAGGTCATCACACATGCGCTGGAGAGGGGGCTGTACCCCCTTCTACACGGTGACATAGTCCCCTCTGACGAGGGCTACGTCGTGATAAGCGGCGACGACATTGCGGTGGAGCTTGCCAGGATCTACAAGCCCAGCGCCGTGGTCTTCCTCATGAACGTAGACGGCATCTACACGGCGCCGCCTGGAAGTCCTGGAGCCGAGAAGTTAAGAAGACTAAAGGCTGGCCTATCCGTGGAGGGCACCGCTGGCGTCGACGTCACTGGCGGCGTGAAGAAGAAGATAGAGGCGGGGCTGTCAATAGCGGCCCTGGGGACGCTTGTGTACTACTGTTCCATCGGGGACAGAGAGTCTCTCGAAAAGATAGTTGAGGGTGGGGCTCCGGAGAACTGCACCGCTGTGGAGCCCTAGGCGACGGTCCTTACGCTAACTGGTTGTCCGTTTCTTAGTTCTACTCTGATGTAGTTGCTCTGTGGTAGGTTTTTTATGCTTGTTAGCCATCTCTCCACGGTGGTTAGCTTGTCTGGGGGGTAGGTGAGGAGTATGACGGGGTTTTTGGCGTTGTCTGGTAGCACGTCTACGAAGTCTTGCGGCGTTATGATCTCTCCGCGGAGGGGTATCGGCAAGACGTAGACGGGCTTCTCAGCGGCGTCGAAGGTTATGCCTCGAACCACGGCGCTTGGGAGAGCCACGCCGGGGGCGTAAGCCACCACGTAGACGTAGGCATCGCCGTAGCTCACAGGCCTACCTCTCGTCACGCTCCCATTGAAAAACACAAAAGCGTCAGACACCGACAAGACGGCGTCGAAACCCACGCCAGAGGAGCCGCCTTGGCCAAATATAATGCCGCCGAGACCCGTCGTGCCCAGGATGTAGCCCGTCTCTGCAAATATGAGCGCGGCTAGGGCTATTATGAAGATTTTTCCGCGTCTCTTCTTCCTATCGCTTTTCGTGGGCATGTGCGTGCCGCGGCCCGGATTTATAAAATTAATGTATCTAGCAGTACTGCAACGTGCCGGGGCTGACGAAGACTATCCACATAACGAGGAGGTAGAGCACCGTCAACGCGACGCCTATTGTCTCCAGCGTTTTGTACCACCTGCCGAGCAGGAGGGAGCCGCCGGCGAGGACGCCCAGTATGACGAAGCCCAGAAGCGTGTTGCAGAAGGGCCTGGCGGGGTCGAAGATGGACCAGAGCCCGCTGAGTACCAGCGATATAAAGATAAGCACGGCGAAGCCGACAGCAACGTCGAATTTGTTCATGGAGGGCTGTATCGACAGGTTTTTAAATTATTGCCCCATCCCCGCCATGACAGTAGTTTTTAGCGGAGAGGTGACGTGCCCAGTCTGCGGCTCCAAGTCCTTTAGATACGTGGAGCTCCTCTACGAAACTCCCTTCTTCGGCAATGTGTTAATACAAAGCGGGTATTGCTCAGCCTGCGGCTATAGGCTCTTCGATGTTGAATACGCAGAGGTGGGGCGGCCCGCTCGCGTCATATTCACAGCGAAAGACGGCCTAGACGTGGCCAAGTCCTTCCTAATTAGGAGCAGAACCGGCGCCGTCCACTCGCCGGACCTCGGCTTCTCTCTCGAGCCAGGCACACAAGCCGATAGCTTCATCACCACGGTGGAGGGGTTCATGTATAAAGTCATCGACTACGCAGAGAGGCTAAAGCTGCTACAGCCAGAAACGGCAGAGAAGGTGGACCAGTTCATTGATACGGTGTATAGAAAGATAGAAGAAGGCGGCTTCACCTTGGTCGTGGAGGACCCCCTCGGTAAATCCTTCATAATGCCGTACCGCCAAGAAACCGTCAGGGTCGTGCACCTTGACGAGGCTAGGGGGTGAGACTTGGGCAGTACTGCGTCAGGTAGTAATCGAGCAGATGCGCGAGGTCGTCATAGGCCAGGAGCTTCTTGTAGAGACCTCTTATCAAGTCGTCGGTGTGGTGCCCCAGTTGTCTGTAGCGGCACGCCCTTATTAAGGTAGCGAGCTTGTCGGCGAAGGCCACGATCCGGCCCACCATGTTTGTCTCATAGCGGTACCACCGAAACAGCTCCGTAAGGTGCGGAAACTCCCTCCTAAACACATCCTCCTCTACCTCCTCCCACCGCAGTCTATCCCGCACCTCCCTGCCCGGATGCCCCAGGATCGCCTCCGCCAAGTCGTGGACAGCCGCCACGGCGAGCACCCTTGCCAAGTCCACGTCTACCCCATCCGCGTTTAGCCTTGCCGCGATTTCCCCCGCCAGCAAAGTGACGAGGAGGGAGTGCGCGCAGACGGTCTCTGCGTCTCCCGCGCCTCGCTGGAGCCAGCCCACCCTAGGCGTTTTGCAGAGCGTGTCCACAACGGCGAGCAGATCAGTCATGGCGCGCCGAAGACAAGCGGGTCCGACCTCGGGCTTATCTCGTATGCATAGGGCGTCCTCAATACTGCGGGCACATCCTCCCATCTGAAGTTGGCTAGGGCCCAGCTCATCTTGGCGTACGCAACCTCGGGAAGCATGTCCTCAAGCGGCACGACGCCTAGCGAGAGGAGCTCGCGGCCCCTCCTGTAGACGTAGAGGTTCGTCCTGCCGTATATGGTCTGGCTCGTCATGGCGACGACAACCCCCGCATCTACGAGCTTCTTGATGGATGGCAGGAGGTAGTCGCCCACGTGGCCGAAGCCGGTCCCCTCCACGACGACCCCCTTGATCCCTACGTCGATAAGAACCTCCAAGAGGCGGGGGTGCATACCTGGGAAGAACTTGACCAGCGCCACTGCCTCTTCGAACTTCATCGTATAGTCCAGCGGGCCCCTGGCCTTGTACTCCTCCGTGTTTACCTGAAGCAGATCCTTCTCTGTGTGGTACTCGGCGATCGGCGTGGCGTTTATGGACTGGAATGCGTCGCGTCTGGAGGTGTGGATCTTCCTAACCCTGGTCCCCCTATGCACTGCTATTACGCTGTCGCTACTGGTCTTGTGCATAACGACGACAGACTCGGCGAAGGGCGCCCTGGCCGCCACGGCGATTGCGGCCTTTAGGTTAAGGACGGCGTCTGTGGAGGGTCTGTCGCTCGACCTCTGCGCCCCTACAAGCGCTATGGGTCCCGGCGCGCTTCTGAAGGCGAAGGCTAGGGCTGCAGCGGTGTAGTGCATGGTGTCTGTGCCGTGGAGAACCACCACGCCCCGCGCCCCTCTCTGGAAGGCCTCCCCCACCCTCGCCGCTATCTGGGACCACACGGAGGGGGTCATGTCTTCGCTGAACTTCGCCGCTACTTGCTCAACCTCTATAGGTGCCTCTAAGCCGCCTAGCACCTCGAAGAGATACTCCACACTTAGGGTGGGGTAGACGCCGCCAGTCACGTAGTCCACCCGGGACAAGATGGTGCCCCCCGTCGCCAGTAGCCACACCTTCTCGCCCTCCGCCCTCGGCGGGGCGGGCCTCGCGGCCTCCGGGGAATGGACCTCGCCCAGGTCTACGATTTCCTTGATCCTGCTCTTCCTAAACCCCACGTTGTAGCCGTTTCTCAGCTTCACCACCACTACGTCTGGGTCGCTGAACTGCGTTGGCGGAATTAACACCCCTTCGAAGACGTCGCCGTTGTCTAGGACGACCTTGACTCTACGATACATACTTGTCGAGCCAGTTGAGGATCTCCTTAAAGTTTTCCACCCGGTGCCGGGGCCTCCCCTTCCGGGTGAGCTCGTGGCTCTCCTCGGGGAACAACACCAGCCTGGTCTCTACGCCGTGGAGCTTAAGCGCCGTGAAGAACAACACGGCCTGGTCGAGCCAAGTCCTGTAGTCCTCTATAGAATGTATAGTTAACGTAGGCGTCTTTACCCTGTCGGCTAGATACAGGGGGCTCTTCTCGATACACAGCTCCCGGTTTCTCCACGGCGTGCAACATATCTGATCCTCCACGAAGTACCATCCTATGTCTGTAGTGCCGTACATGGAGACCCAGTCGCAGATAGACCTCTGCGTTACCGCGGCCTTGAACCTGTCCGTATGCGCGATGATCCAGTTGGTCATGAACCCGCCGTATGAACCTCCTGCCACAGCCGCCCTCTCGCGATCCAGCGGGAAGTGCGCCACCACGTACTCCACAGCCTCCATGAGGTCTTGGAAATCCCTCTCGCCGTATTTACAGCGTATGTCGGCGAACTCCTCGCTGTATCCGTCGCTACCCCGCGGATTCGTGTACACAACGGCGTATCCCCTCGACGCCAGGAGGTGGAACTCGAACATAAAACCCTCGCCGTACGCCGTCTTAGGCCCCCCATGTATGTAGAGAACCCACTTGTGCGGCCCCTCCCCCTCAGGCAGAAGCACCCAGCCCTCCACCTCCTCGCCATCGCTCGCCCTAAAGGCGAACTTCTGTGGCCGCCTCAGCCGCCACCGCTCCAACACGAAGTCGTTGAAACGGGTCAGCCGCCGTGTCTCGCGGCCGTCCCAGAGGTAGAGCTCCTTCGGCATATGCGCCTCCATGTAGGTATAGACGATGCCGCCGTCTACCGGGACGAACTCGTCCACGACGCCGCCAGGCGCCAACACGGCCTCTACAGACCCGTCCAGACCCGCCTTAAACAAGGAGACCGAGCCGCCCACGGTGGCCTGGAACAGCACCACGTCGCCAGCCCAGTAGAGAGACCGCGTGTAGCTGGGCCCTCTGACATCGCTGTTAACGCCGTTTCCGACGCCGTATTTAAAGCCGCAGGTCAGACACCGCGGCTCCTCCCCCTCGGCCGCCACCCACAACCTGGCGTGAGACGCGAAGCCCCTCGGCCGCAGATGCCCCGTGAACGCCAGACGCCGACCGTCGGGGCTCCACGCGAGGTCGGAAACCCCCGAGAAGCCAGACGCCAAAGCCCACCGCTCACCAGTCTTAAGATCCAGCACCACCACGTCCATAATATACGGCCTTCTCCAGTCCGGCGCTACGGCGTAGGCGATCCTCCTCCCGTCTGGGCTCCACGCCGCCTTCAACACCCTCACCTCGCCCTCCGTCAGCCTCTCCACGGTGCCGCTGTAGACGTCGACGAGGAAGAGGTGGCTCGCCACGTTGTAGAAGAAGCCGAAGTCGTTCATCCACACCGGGAGCCTCTCCACGTGTTTCACGTCGTCCTCCGGCGCCCCCTCGTAGGCCACGACGGCAAGCGCGTCGCCGCCGGGCCCCCAGACGATATCCAAAACGCCCAGAAACTTAGCCAGTTGCCTAGCCTCGCCGCCCCACTCCGCCGCCCACAGCCCAACGCCCCTCTCCTTCTCACCAAACCCCCTCCGCGACAGAAACGCCACCCTGTCCCGAGACGCCCTAGCCGCCAGGTCAAAAGGCCCCGGCAGAAGGACCCTCGCAGAGCCCCCCTCGTATACCCATACCGAAGACTCGTACCTGTTCTGCTCCAGACTTATCCTAGTAACTGTGAAAAGAATACGGCCCCCGCCCCCGTCGGGGCCCGACACCAATACGAGCTTTGCCAAATCCTCCGGCCCCATGGAGGAAAGAAGAAAAAAGTAGATAAATTAGTCCCCCGGGCAGGCCTCCGCTGTGTTGGAGACCTTCGGCGTGAAGAGGAAGCTGAACCCCTGCAATGTCACCACGCGGCCCACCGCCATCTGCCCCGGCGCCAGCTGAAACCCCGGGAAGAAGGCCTTCACGTATCCCGCATCGCCTGCCTTCACCTCAGACGTCTCACGCCCCTTCACGACGACGGTTACCTCCGACGATTCCCTCCCGTTCAGCTCCACGCTCACGATCTTCAGCCCCCCGGAGCCGCCCACCATGAAACACAGCTTAACCTCGGTACCGCCGTCTCGGGGGTAGGCGTAGGCCTGCGTAACCGCGACGTAGGTGTACTGCAGAGAGGAGTAGAACGTGGTGTAGAGGTAGCCAGCCACGGCGATGGCTATCGTCAATATAACAGCCATAAGGATGGCCACCTGGATGCTCACAATTACACCTCTCATGGTATACAGTGGCCGTATATTTAAATCAACACGGGGCGGTGCCCCGCCGGCCTCACAGCGCGGCGCACGCCGCCCTCACCCGGCGCAGTCCCGGCTCGCATCTAGTCAAGTCCCGGTTTATAACTCTTACGCCGCCCAAAACTTTTTAAGTGCATACAACGTTTTGGCCTATGAGGAATATCCCTATTAACAAAGTTAATGATTACGTCTGGGAGATACCGCCCGGCGTAAAGCCCTGCCAGAAGGTGCCCGTGAGGATCTACGCCGACAGCGCTCTCCTGGAAAAGATGAAGGCCGACATGACCATCGAACAGGGCATAAACGTCGGCTGCCTCCCCGGCATATACAAATACAGCATCATCCTGCCCGACGGCCATCAAGGCTACGGCTTCCCCATCGGCGGCGTCGCCGCCATAGACGCTGAGGAAGGCGTGATCTCGCCAGGAGGCATCGGCTACGACATCAACTGCGGCGTCCGCGTCTTGAGGACAAACCTCACGGAGGAGGAGGTCAGGCCCAAGCTCAAGGAGCTCGTCGACACCATCTTCCGCCTCGTGCCGCCGGGCGTAGGCGGCACAGGCCACCTCAGGCTGTCGCCTAGCGAATTCGAAAGGGTGCTTGCCGAGGGTGTGGAGTGGGCGGTGCAGAAGGGCTACGGCTGGGCCGAGGACATGGAGTACATAGAGGAGCGCGGCTCTTGGAAGCTGGCAGACCCCTCCAAGGTCAGCGAAAAGGCCAAGGCCCGTGGGAGGGATCAGCTCGGCACGTTGGGCTCCGGCAACCACTTCCTAGAGATCCAGGTGGTGGATAAGATATTTGACGAGAAGGCCGCCAAGACCTTCGGCATAGAACGGGAGGGACAGGTGGTGGTCATGATACACACCGGCAGTCGGGGCTTTGGGCACCAAGTCGCCACGGACTACCTCTTGATAATGGAGAGAAACATGAGAAGGTGGGGCCTAAACCTCCCCGACAGAGAGCTCGCGGCGGCGCCCCTCAAGGACAAGGTGGCAGAGGACTACATAAAGGCCATGGCCTCCGCGGCCAACTTCGCCTGGACCAACCGCCACATAATCATGCACTGGGTAAGAGAGGCCTTCAAGAAGGTCTTCGGCTCCATAGAGAAGGTAGGCCTTGAGCTTGTATACGACGTTGCTCACAACATCGCCAAGCTTGAAGAACATGTAGTCGACGACAAGGGCACTGTGAGGAGGGTCTGGGTACACCGCAAAGGCGCCACCAGAGCCTTCCCGCCAGGCAGACCCGAGATACCGGCAAAATACAGAGACGTAGGACAGCCCGTCCTAATCCCCGGCAGCATGGGCACGGCCTCTTGGATACTGGTGGGCACGCCGGAGGCCATGAGGCTTACCTTCGGCACGGCGCCACACGGCGCTGGCCGCGTCCTCAGCAGAGAAGCCGCCATCAGGATGTACCCGCCGCACAAGGTGCAGGAGGAAATGGCCAAGAGAGGCATCATCGTGAGAAGCGCCGAGACCGAGGTCATCTCGGAGGAAGCCCCCTGGGCCTACAAAGACGTAGACCGCGTAGTAGAGACAGCGCACCAAGTAGGCTTCGCCAAGAAGGTAGTAAGACAGAGACCCATAGGCGTCGTAAAGGGTTAAGCCCAGGCCAGCTCCTAAGGCGCAGTTTTGCTATTTAACACATGAAACAACCCCTTCTGAGGTAACCGTCTCCACGAAAAGCGGCAACTCCACAATGCTTTTAAAAACGCCACGCCCGACAAAGACAACACAAAACCCCAAATACAGGGACGTGATCTCCGTTTTAGCCCTGGACAAGGCCCTATGGTATCTAGGCCCTCATAAGGCAGATAGATATTTCAAAAGGGCGCCTTAGTACGTCTCACAACGCCTACATATCTAAAAGGTCTTCAACGTTAGAATATGTGTTATGTGGTTAAAGGCGGCTTCCGGCCTCATCCTAAATCACGTGATTAATTAAAGCAATAGGCGAAATTTGCTACGTCTTTTGTACGAGAGAAAAAAAAATAGGGAAAACTGTGAATCAACATGGCACGTCTAAAAACAGTAATGCTCGCAACGTTGCTAGCAACGGCCTCGATACTCGTAACAGCCGCAGTTGCCGAATTGTATAGTGAGGATGTGCGTCAAGACTGCTTAGGCCCAGGTTGCGTAATTGGTTATGCCTACCAGAAGACTTGGACTAAGGTATGGTATGACA
>DAITPC010000008.1:15233-44333 GCA_036833835.1 Pyrobaculum sp.
GGTTGCGTAATTGGTTATGCCTACCAGAAGACTTGGACTAAGGTATGGTATGACACTAGTGCTCGTAAAATAATCGGCCACAGTGGTAACGCAGATATTCGGTCAGGCGGTGCGTATGCCTTTAGGATAGTCGCTCAAGCCCACCCTCTAGCCGATTGTATTGGCGATCCTTGGAGTGGCTACCAGTGGGCAAGAATTGATTACGACGTAGTAGACTGGTACGTACTAACTTCATACGCTACTACATGGACCACAGTGAGTAGCGTGTGGGTCTCTGGGTGTTGATATGATGAAGGCGAAGGGCGTTTGGGTCATCACCGCGGCGGCTGTGGTAGTGTTGCTTGTGGTTTTTGCCGTGCGGCTTGCACCGGTGGGCGCAACGCCTCGTAAGCCGCTTGTTCCCGTCACCAACGGCACCTTCACGGCGGTGTACACAGCGAAGGTCATGTGCGCCGGCGGCAGGACCTTTGAGACAGACTTGACTCTCACATATCGCGGAGGGAGGCTAACCCGGGCGGCTATTGACGACTACGAAATTCCCCTAGCCGCGTTTAAGTACCCTCATCAACCTAACTACATAGGGGAGATACTGCTAGACTTGAACAAGGTTGATAAGATAGATAACGAGACGGTCAAGCGGCTGGGTGGCGTCATCCATAAGCGCAGAGTTGATCCTGTGCCTCATGCGGAGTTGCCGCTTGCGCCCCGTTCCAGATTACTTATCGCGACAAGTTTTAACTACTCTAGACTGGTGATTGAGGGTCATGGCGAGATGATCAACGCCACTACACATTCCCTTCTTATGTTTGACGACCAGGCAAACGTTCCCTATTTCTTCATAGTCGACATTATCCACAGCTCAATGAGAAGAGTCTGCAACTCCTCATTTATCTTCATGATAGCATATCTAAAGGAAGTAAAACCAAAATAGACATATTTTTTAATTATTATTCCTTGTAAATTTTTCATTGTTGGGTAAGATAATCCGTGCCCCTGTTTGTGGGGTCTCTCCGCGGATTGGTTGTTCGTGGGTGAGGCAATCTCAGGCAACTCGCTTTAAGCTCTAGCTGTGTCGGAGAGCCGCGAACAGAGCCGCGACTGGGTGGACAAGTTCTTTCGGCGCATTTGACTAGAGGTGGCTTGCGCCGGACTGCTTCTCATCTGGCGAGGTAATGCGCCTTATTTCTTCTTTGGCTTAGTTAACCTAGTTCATACATCGGCCCCCCAGGTGCCGTAATATGTCGGTTCAAAATCAGATTTTTGAGATAAGGCACCTCAGACGGGGCGCTCAGGATCGGAGTCCGAGGGTTGTTCCCAAGGCGGGTTTATTAGCGCTGAAGCGGTCCTGTTGATCGCCTCTCTTGAGAGGGTCACGACGAGGCGTAGCTTCAACGCCGGTATTCTATAGAGACGGGGTCGGCGAAGGGTGTTCGCGGGACAGTTATTTGAGAGACGGTGGGACGCAGACGTCGGCCGTCGTTAAAAGTCGGCGCACTCTCTCAGGTCTCCCCTGTAGAGCGCGTAGCCGACAATCACGCCGTCAAAGCCGGCGCGTAGGGCGGCTTGGACGTCGTTGCAATCTCTTATCCCACCGGCGTAATATATCCTCTCCGCCGCATCTCTCAGCTGGGTCACGTCGAAGCTTAGCTTAAAGCCCGCCCCGGTGCCCTCCACGTCTACCGCTGTGACTACAAGCGCGGCAAGCCGGCCAAAGCTTCTTAGGGCCTCAAGCGCCTCCTCCACGGCCACCGCGGTTTTTCTCCAGCCCTCCACCGCCACTCGGCCTTGCCTTACGTCCAGCGACACGGCGAGGCGGTGTCTGTACTTCGCCGCCAACTCGCGGAAGAGCTCCGGCTGTTTAAAGGGCATGGTGCCCACCACCGCTGTCTGACATACCGAGAGGGCCCACCTCAACGCCTCCTCCGACCTGATGCCGCCGCCTAATTGACAACGTCCGCCTAAGACCCCCGCCACCTTCTCGACCATCGAGACGTTAACAGGCCTGCCTGCCTCAGCCCCGTCGAGGTCTACGACGTGTACCAACGGTGCTTTTCTAAACCGCTCAGCCAAGGCGAGGGGGTCTCCCACAAATATATACTCGCCTCTCTTCCCCAACACTCTCTTAACCGCCCTGCCCCCCTCTATATCTATAGACGGGATAATCATAATGTGCCCTTTGTAGTAAGAGGCTTGTCGGCTGGCGAGAGAGCTTGTCTAAAGGCGAGGCCCAGCGCCTTGTGGGCCACCTCTATTTTGTGGTGGGGGTCGCAACCCCTCACGTATACATGTATAGTGGCCCGGGCCTCAGACGCAAGGCTCCGGATCCAGTGTCTAAACATATAGAGGGGATAGCCTCCGATGGTTATATTCGGCAAATGGACCTTAACTACCCAATACGGCCTGCCCCCCAGGTCCACTGCCGCCAAAGCAAGAGAGTCGTCCATGGGCACCGCCGCCCAGCCAAATCTGGCCACCGCGGTGCGGTCGCCGAGTAGTTTGTCTATGGCGCGTCCAAGCGTAATAGCCACGTCTTCAATTATGTGGTGGTTGTCGTCTAAGTTCCTCTTTATCCGCGCCTCCACAACCCCTCCGAGGCCTGCGTAGAGGAGGAAGGTCTCCAGCATATGTGTGAGGAGGGGAACAGGCGTGGAAACGGTCAGGGAGGCGCCGCGTTTAAGATCCACAGCGACGTACGTCTCCCCGGTCTCTCTTACATAGGACATGCGGGGCATACTATAGATTTTAATAAATCTATTTTCTCCACATGTGCCGGCCGTTAGAGTAATCCCCTGTCTAGACATGGACGGGAGGACGGGCGTCGTGCTCAAAGGCGTAAACTTCATGGGTCTTAGAGAGGTGGGAGACCCGGTGGAGATGGCTGTGCGATATGAGGAGGAAGGCGCCGACGAGATCGCCATATTGGACATAACTGCCACGCCGGAGGACAGAGGCACCTTTGTGGAAACCGTGAGACGCGTCGCCACGGCGGTCACCATCCCCGTCCTCGTCGGCGGCGGCGTGCGGACGCTGAAAGACGCAGAAGCCCTCTTTAAGGCAGGCGCAGATAAGGTCTCCGTCAACACTGCCGCGGTGAAGAACCCCAGCATGATAAAAGAAATGGCGGAGGTCTTCGGGAGCCAGTCCACAGTCGTCGCCATAGACGCCAAGCGGGTCGGCGAGAGATACGAGGTGTACATCAAAGGCGGACGCGAGCCCACGGGCCTAGACGCAGTAGAGTGGGCGAAAAGAGCAGAGGAGCTCGGCGCAGGCGAGATACTCTTGACGTCAATAGACCGCGACGGCACTAAGCTGGGATATGACGTAGATCTAATCACCAAGGTGGCCAAGGCCGTCAACGTGCCTATAATCGCCTCAGGCGGCGCAGGCGCCTCAGAACACTTCTACGAGGCGGTCAAGGCAGGCGCAGACGCGGTGCTGGCGGCCTCGCTCTTCCACTTCCGCCAACTCGCCATTCAGCAAGTCAAGCAGTATTTAAGAGAGCGAGGCGTAGAGGTAAGGACGTGAGAGGACTCCCCCGCGACGTAATTAAGACCGTGGAGCCGATAATAGACGACGTGGCAACACGAGGCCTTGAGGCAGCCCTTGAATACTCAAGACGACTAGACGGAACAGCCTCCGACAACCCGCTCCTCGAGCCGCGCCCGGGCGGAGACCCCGAAGTGGTCACGGCTGCGCTTAAAGCCGCCGAGGCTCTAGACGCCTTATACAGAAAACTTATGCCCAGCAACGTTGCAGATTACTACGCCGGCGTCCTCCGGATAGTCCACTGGAAGCCGGTGCGCTCGGTTGCGTTGTATGTACCGGCTAAATACATCTCGACGCTGGTCATGCTGACTGTGCCGGCTAAAACCGCCGGGGTAGAGAGGATCTACGCCGTCACTCCGCCTAAAGGCATAACGCCGGAGCTCCTAGCCGTGGCCAAAGAGCTGGGCATAACGGCTGTGGTGCCGATAGGAGGTCCACACGGCCTTGCCTACGCCGTCTTCCACCTAGGCGTTGACATGATAGCGGGGCCCGGAGGCCTATATGTACAAGCCGCCAAGTACGTCCTCTCTCAATACGTGGGCATAGACGGAATTGAGGGCCCCACAGAGCTTGTGGTATACGCCGAAGGCGTAGACGCCGAAATAGCCACACGGGGCGCCCTGGCCCAGCTGGAGCACGGCCCCACCTCCTTCGCCCACCTCATATCGCCCGACGAAAAGCTCCTCAAAAAGGCTGAGGAGATATATGCCAGAGAGAAGACGTCCTCCATGGGCCCCCTAAAGACGCAAAAAGTAGCCAGCGTTGAAGAGGCAGTTAAGTTAATAGACGAAATCGCCCCCGAACACCTAGAAGTCTGGGGCAGGCGGGAGGTGGCCTACCTCGTCAGAAACGTAGGCGCGGTCTCTGTAGACATGCCCAGCCCGTATCTCGACTACGTTGCGGGGATATGCCATGTCCTCCCCACCGGAGGCTCCGCCAAGTGGCGCGGCATAATCACTCCCCACACCTTCATGAAGCCCATCGGCATCGCCGAAGCCGCCGGCCCCCTCCAGCTACTCGACGCCGCTAGAAAACTCGCGGAGTACGAAGGCTTTCCCCACCACAAGAGGGCTCTGCAATGAGCTGCGACGTGTTACACAAACTAGAGGAGGTGATACGCCAAAGAATAAAAGAGGCAAACCCCCAGAGCTACACCTACCGCCTCTACACCGCCGGCACTCCCCACGTAGCCCGCAAAGTAGCCGAAGAAGCGGTAGAAACCGCGATCGCAGCCGTAACCGAAGGCAGGCAACGTACCATCGAAGAGGCGGCGGATCTCCTCTACCACCTCCTGGTCCTCCTAGCCGCTCAAGGTCTAACCCTAAGCGATATCTGCGCCGAACTCGAAAAGAGAATGAAAAAATGAAGGAGTCTGCAAAGGGAGAGCGCTCTAGCAGACTTAGCGCGTATTGAGAGATACGACTTTCCCATAATGTCTAGCAGATATTGCGTGCTCCTCCGCATTACCGCCCGATTTATCATTGACAACGCAACTTCGCCGTATACGGCGAGAGCGCTTCGTCAGCTTCGAGAACACTGGCACGAAAGCTGAAGGAAACAAGAAGACCAGATTATATGTTGAGCCAGCGCCAAGCAAGTCGCTAAATTGAGCGTCTAGGCTGGGGCTCTTGAGCGGCCGAGCACTACATCACCCCTGGTCTTTATACATCACAGAGGGCTTGTTGCTTTTATGCATAACAAAGCCTTTGCCTAACTTCCTTGATTATCTATAAGACCTGAACTGTGCTATATTGAGTGCGCTAAAACATCTTGGTATGCACTTATTGATTGCGGAGCTAAGCGTTTACCGACCCCTCTCCAGCCTAAGAACTCTGTTGAACCAACCGCATCAAATCTGTTCGATTTTAAACGGCGGCTCAGACTGCCGCAGAAGTCGCTCCAGCTCCTCCTTCACGTTGATAACGACGAAGCTCACCCTCTTCTCCTCCACAACTCTCTTGACCGCCTTCTCCCGGTCTGACAAGGACGACGACTTGCCGGTCTTCACCTCAATAAACACAATCTCGTCTACCCGCCCCTCTGAAAGACCTCGAAATGCTACGTAATCCACTGGGGTGCCGATATGCCTAAGATCCTTGGGCCCTATCCCCAGCTTCTCAAAAATTATAAGAGGGGCAAGTTCCTCCCCCACCCTCCCCAGTATCGTCGCCAGGCTCCTCTGCACCGCGTCTTGCCTAATCTTCTCCTCATACTCCTGCTTCCACTTCTCAAACAAGGCTTCATACTCCCTCTTAACCGCCTCCACCTTCTCAGCAAACGTAGCGGCGTACTGCGCCTCCACCTCTCTCCTCAACTCGGCATGCTGTTGCTCCAGTTGCCTCTTCAAAGCCGCGTACTGCTCCTCGTATTGAGACTTCACGGCGGCAAGCTCTTTAGCTCTCCACTCCTCAAAAAGCCTCTGGGCCCTCTCCGCCGCCAGGACATCGACACGCGCAGATAGCTCCTTAATCCTCCCCCTGAAGTAGATAACGATAACAATAAGCAAGACGAGCAAAACAAGGACCTCCACCACGTGGTAAGGTTTGGCTCAGCATATAAACATTAAACTAAGCACCGCCTAACTACTTATCGAGATCAAAGCTTATAGAGAGACAATTGTAGATATATATGCCAAAACAGTATAACGCCGGGTGGGGACATGCCTCTAACCCCAGTCCTTAGACAGATCCTCCAGATGATCCCCCGCCTCACGCCGGACACGCCACCGCAGAAGTTCAGAGAGGAGTTCAACAACGCGGCACTTCTCATCGCAAAGACAGCAAACGAGCCTATCTACGCAACAGAGGACATAACTAGACCAGGCAGAGGCGGTCCCATCAGAGCGCGGGTCTACAGACCAGGCGATGGGGAGCGGCTACCAGCCGTAGTCTACTACCACGGCGGAGGCTTCGTCTTAGGCAACATAGAAACCCACGACCACGTCTGCAGAAGAGTCGCAAGGCTTTCAGGCGCTGTCGTCGTGTCTGTAGATTACCGCCTCGCGCCGGAGCACAAATTCCCAGCCGCTGTCGAAGACGCCTACGATGCCGCTAAGTGGGTCGCGGACAACTACCACAAACTCGGCATAGACAACGGCAAAATTGCCGTGGCTGGGGACTCCGCAGGCGGAAACCTAGCCACAGTCACGGCGCTAGTGGCGCGGGACCGCGGCGAAGACTTCCTCAAGTACCAGGTCCTCATATACCCAGTGGTTATACACATGAAAATACCCACCCCCTCCCGCCTCGAATACAGCACGCCGGAGTACCCAATCCTCACCGCTCAACTCATGGCCTGGTTCGCCGCCCAATACTTCTCCAAACCAGAAGACGCCCTAAGCCCCTACGCCTCCCCCCTCCTCGCCAAGCCACAAGGTCTTCCCCCAGCCCTCATAATCACCGCCGAATACGACCCTCTCAGAGACGAAGGCGAGATATACGCCGCACACCTAAGACAACACGGCGTAGAGGCAGTCGCCACCCGCTACACCGGCGTTACACACGGCTTCATAAACCTCTACCCAATACTCGAAGAAGGCAAAATAGCCATATCCCAAATAGCCGCCGCAATAACACACAAATTCGCCGATGAATAACCAACAGACCTCACAACCAGATTAGAATTACCCGCTAGTAGGTTGAGGAAGGTTCGCGAGACCGGGTCTCCTAGAGATAGAACTAGCATGTACACGTGGGGGAGAAACTAGGGGATTAGAACTGCTCTTCCAAAGACGGCGCCGCGTTCCATGTCCTCGTGGGCCTTGGCCGCGTCCTCTAACCTGTACTCTGTATAGAGAGGCTTTATGAGCCCCCTCCCCAGCAGGTCAAGCGCCTCGTAGATGTCCCAGGGTCTAAACGCCATGCTTCCAATGACCTTTACCTGTCTCAAGATGATCAAGGCGGGGCTTATCGACGCTCTTTCTCCAGTCACGTTTCCAATAACCACCACCGACCCGTTTCTTCTAGCCAGCTTCAGAGACCTCTCTAGGGTGGGGCTACCCACGGTGTCTACAACCACGTCGAAGTCCTTGTCGCCCTCCACGGCCGTTTTTATCCCCAGCTCATATAGTATCTTCGCCTTCTCAGGCGATCTGGTGGAGACGTACACATCTCCACCTCTCACTTTTGCCAGCTGCGCTATATAGAGGCCGGTGCCCCCAGCGCCTACCACTAGAACCTTCTTCCCGTCTACGTCCACATGTTTAAGCGCATATACAGCCGTGGAGAGAGGACACGTCGCCACTACGGCGGCTCTGGGATCAACGCCGTGAAACGGATGCACGAACTTCGCGGGCAAGACCACGTACTCTGCATAAGTGCCGTTGCGCGACTCGCCGAGGAGCTCCGCGTTTCTGCACAAGTTCTCCAGCCCCCTCCGGCAATACTCACATGTCCCGTCGTAAACCGCCGAGAGGAACACTCTAACGCCTATAAGCTCCTTCTCGACGCCGGGACCTACTTCTACGACCTGCCCAATCCCCTCATGTCCCGGTATGACGGGGGGCTTAACGTGCGGGAATGCGCCTTTGCGCACCACTAAGTCCCTGCCGCAGACCCCCGCGGCCTCGATCCTCACGACGACCTCCCCCGGCCCCGGTTTGGGGTCCGGCAACTCCGTGTACTGCAGGGCTTCTCGGGGAGCCCCGAACTTAACGAGCTGTACCGCCTTCACCTCAACACGTCTTTGAACTGCTCCTTCAGAACCTTCTTGTCGATTTTGCCCGTGCCCGTCAGCGGTAGTTGCTGCACGAAAATCACCTTATCTGGCAACCACCACTTGGGTATCTTACCTGCCTCCACGAACTTCTCGAGGTGTTTTATGATGTCCTGCTCCGTCGTGGACGCGCCGGGTTTCAGGATCACGACGGCGACAGGTCTCTCGCCCCATTTCTCGTGCGGTACCCCTATGACGGCCACCTGCGCCACGGCTGGATGCGTGGCTATGAGATCCTCGAGCTGTAGAGACGAGATCCACTCCCCGCCTGACTTAATCACGTCTTTGGCTCTGTCTACGATGCGGACGCGGCCGTCGGGGAGCCACACGGCAACGTCGCCTGTATGGAACCAGCCGCCTTTCCAAGCCTCCTTGGTCTTCTCGGGGTCGCCTAGGTACTCGGGGGTGGCCCAGGGGGCCCTCACCACGATTTCGCCCATGGTTTTCCCGTCGCGGGGGACGGGGTTCAAGTTCTCATCGGCGACCATCAGGTCCACCAGCGGTATTGGGAGGCCGGTTGCGGTGAGTAGGCTGTAGTACTCCTCCACGTCCTCAGGCATTTTTTCCGTGGGTCTGAAGAAGCCCAGCGTCAAGATCGGCGCGGTCTCTGTCATGCCGTAGCCGACTCTCGGGACAAAGCCCGCCTCGGCGGCTTTCTTAGCCAGCTCCTTGGGCAACGCGGCGCCGCCGACCACGAAGATGGGCTTAACCTCTCTGATCTTCGCCAGATACTTCGGCAACTCTGGGGCGGTCAGCAACATGTACAACATGGTGGGGACGCCGGCCAGCGCCTTGACCTCCTCCTCCGCCATTAGCTTCACTGTGTGGTTAGGGTCGAAGCGGCCTGGGTAAACCTGCCGCCAGCCTAACAGGGCGAAAGTCCAGGGGGTCCCCCAGCCGTGGACGTGGAACATGGGGACCAGCTGGAGGAAGGCGCAGAGCTTCTCCGCACATTCAGGCCTGGCGAAGCCTCTGTAGCCGGCGAAGATGATTGTGGAGGTGAGAGTGTGTAGCGTCAGCGCTCTGTGTGTGAAGTACGCGCCTTTTGGCTTGCCGGTGGTGCCGCTGGTGTAGCCTATCGTGGCGACCATGTCTTCGCTTATTTCTGGGAGCGGCTTTGGCTGACCTTGTTTTATCACGTCTTCTATCTCGGGGTCTTTTGTGGCTGGGCCGAGTCCGTCTGAGATCTGTATGTAGATCTTGACGGTTTTTAGGTGAGGCTTTAGCTTCTCCACAAGCGGCGCGAAGTCTCTGTGATAAACCAACGCCTTATCCCCGGCGTGGTTTATTATATAGGCTATGTCCTCCGGTGCAAGCCTCACGTTGATGGGGTGGAGTACGGCGCCCATCCCGGGGACGGCCCAGTACAGCTCGAAGTGCCAGATGGTGTTCCAGTCGAGCGTGGCTACCCGGTCGCCGGAGCCCACGCCCATCTGCCGCAGGCCGTCTGCAAGCCGGAGTGTCCTCTCGTATTCCTTGGCGTATGTGGAGCGGATGTTGTTGCCGTGGGGCGGGAGATACGCCACCTCAACATCTCCGAAGATCTCCTTTATATATTTCCATATGTTGTTTAATGTCAGTTGATACTTCTCCATGGAATAAGAGGATGTTTTATTTTTATCAGTTCACTTAGACAGGGGACGAAGTGCCATTTTTATTAACTCCATTTGTCTCCTCTCCATGGAAAACAAGGCCGTGTCTCTCCTAAGCAGGCTGATCTCTATACCCACGGTGAATCCCCCCGGCGAGAAATATCAAGAGTTTGTGGACTTCGTAGAAAGGTACTTCCGGTCCCTGGGCCTCGACACGGAGGTGGTGGAGGTCCCCCGGGCTGAGGTCGCTAAGTACTGCCCCGAATGCGCGGACTACCCAAGGCTTATCCTGCTGGCTAGGCTGGGAGAGCCCAAGCTACACTTCAACGGACACTACGACGTGGTGCCGCCAGGGCCCTTAGAGAGCTGGAAGGTCACGAGACCCTTCGAGCCGGCGTACCGCGAGGGGAGGCTATACGGGAGGGGGGCCGTTGACATGAAGGGCGGCCTTACGTCGATTATGCTGGCTGTTGAGAAGGCGGCGGCCGCCGGGTTGAAGAACTTCGAGGTGTCCTTCGTCCCCGACGAGGAGACCGGCGGCGAGACTGGGGCTGGCTACCTGGCGCGTTCCGGCAAGGTGAGGGCGCCGTGGGTGGTCATAGCGGAGGGCTCCGGCGAGGACAACATCTGGATCGGCCACAGAGGGCTGGTGTGGTTCTTGGTGGAGGTCTACGGGAGGCAGGCACACGGCTCCACGCCGTGGCTGGGCCTAAACGCCTTCGAGGGCGCCGTCCACATAGCATATAGGCTCCAGGAGTACATAAGAGCGGTGTCTACTCGCGTCAGCAGGTATGAATTCGACGACCCAAGGGGCGCCTCGCCTACCGTAACCATGGGCGGGGAGGTGAGGGGCTCCGTCAAGACCAACGTGGTGCCAGGCTACTTCGCCTTCTCAGTGGACCGGAGGGTTATCCCGGAAGAGGACGTGGAGCAGGTCAAGCGAGAGTTCATCGAGTTCGTGGAGAGTGTGGCAAGGGAGATACCACATAAGGTGGAGGTCAAGGTGACTAACGTCTCTGAGGCGGCGCTGGTGGAGCCGGGCCACCCGCTTGTGGAGACGTTGTCGTCTGCGGTGGAGGCGGTGGTCGGAAGACGGCCGAGGAGGACGGTCTGTATCGGCGGCTTGGACGCCCGCTTCTTCATAAAGGCCGGGATCCCCACAGTCACCTACGGGCCTGGGCCCATAGGGCTTGCCCACGCCCCCGACGAATACGTGGAGGTGAGGCAAGTGATAAACGTGGCCGAGGCCTACTACAACCTAATAAAGAAGGTCAACGGCTAGCCCTGCACCTCAGGAGGCGCACACCCGACTTCTTTTCTGCCTAGCCGCGAACCCCGCGGGGACCCCGCGTCATGTGATTAGTTTTTCTATTGAGGTTATGACTATGTCTTTGGCGCCGGCGGCTTTTAGCCTCAAGACTAAGTCTGGGAGGAGGTCCTCGGGGACTACGCTGAAGACTTCGTAAGTGTTGCCCTTGGCCAGCGGGGTTACGCTGGGGGCCTCCATGGCGGGGAGCGCGGCTAGGACGTCGTTGAGCTTGTCGGCGGGGACGTTGAGGAATATCATCTTCTTGCCTTGGGCGGCGTAGTAACCCTGGATGAAGGTGATGAGCTTCTTTGTGAGCTCGTGTTCGACGTAGCGGGGATGCACGATGAGACGGGCGCTGGTTTCGAGGACGGTGGCGATGGGGGTTAGGCCGTGTACCTCAAGGGTGGTGCCGGTGGCCATCACGTCGAGTATGGCGTCGGCGATTCCGAGCTGTGGCAAGACCTCCACGGAGCCCGTCACCTTGACCACCCTGACGCGTTTGCCGAGCTCGGCGAAGTAGCTGTAGGCTATGTTTACGAACTTTGTGGCGACCCTGGCGCCTAGGGGCAACTCCTCCACGGTCTTGACACCGCTGGACTTGGGCACTGCCACGACGAGCTTCCCCCTGCCGAAGTTGAGTTCCAGGGCCTCCACCACGTTTGCGCCTGACTCCACCACGTAGTCGTGGCCTGTTATACCTGCCCAGACTCTGCCCGACTCAACGATGTATGGTATGTCCTCGGGTCTGGCCTTGATTATGTTTAGGTCTGGCCAGGTGGTGGGTATGACGAGCGCCCTCTCGTCAGACGCGAGGGGTCTTATGCCAACGGCCTCAAGGAGCTTCAGGGTGGGCTCTTGGAGTCTGCCTTTAGAGGCCACCGCGAGGAGCATGGGGACCGCCGTCCATGCAGTCTTCCTTCCCGGTATTTATATAGTTGCCGCCGCCTTGAGCGCCTGCAAGAACTTCTCCATCACAGGCAGGGGCGCGAGGGTGAAGCGGAGGCAGGAGGGACAGAGAGGCTTGCCGCCCAGCGTCCTGACGACAAAACCTGCCTTGTCCAGCTCCGCGGCGACCGCCTCGGCGTTGGGGATCTTCAATGTGACGAAATTCACCGGGCCGCTGTATTTCTCAGCCTTTATCTCGGGGAGGACCCGCTCCCTCACCTCTGCAGTCTCCTCCACTGCACGTTTAACATAAGGCTCGCCTTTCTCCAGAGCGTTCTCCACCACCTTTGCTGAGAAGGAAGATATGGGGTGCGGCGGCGAGAGGATGCGGAGTGTCTCTGCGATTTTTCTATCAGCCACGACGTAGCCGACTCGCAGACCGGCCAAGCCCCACGCCTTGGAAAACGTGCGGATCTCCACCACATTGCCGTATTCGTACAGCCGCGGGCTCCAGTAGCCGGCGTATTCTGCATACGCCGCGTCTAGGATAATTAAACCCTCAAACCTTGCCGCGAGGTCCTCCACCTCCCTTACGAGATGCGCCGTCGGGTTGTTGGGGGAGCATACGTAGACAGCGCCTATCCCAGACTTAGCTAAGGCGTCTACGTCTAGCGTCAAGTCCTCGCGGTATGTATACACCGTAGGCCTCAGCCCTACCTGTCTCGCAACGACGCGGGCCATGCCGTACGTCGGCTCCACAATGGCAAGCCCCCGGCCTGTGTGCACGGCGAGTTGCATCGCGAGTCTCAACCCCTCGTCGGCCCCCGCCGTGACTACCACAGCGCCCTGAGGCAGTCTGTGGTACGCCTCCAACCTTGCGGCAAGTCTCTTGTTGTTAGGGTCTGTGTAGTAGCGGAGCTCCCAAGCCTCCACCCTCGGCACAATTGTGCGGTAATACTCCTCGGGCAGTAGGAGATTTTCGTTGAAGTGGAGCCTAATCTTTACATAGCCCACGTCAGGTTCTTCGTAGGCGAAGTCTAGCTCGGGGAGAAGCATTAAGAGGGGGACTGCCCTCATTTAAATCTTTACCATTTACCAACCGCCAATGTTATGTAGGAATAAAATATATTTATATAGCTTCTACACGGCTTGTGGAGCCTCTGCCTTTAGCCACGCCGGAGGAGGCTTGGAAGATCGCGAAGTCGCTTAACTACCGGCAGATAGACGGCACCGTCGTTGCGGTGGTACAAGATGTGGAGACGGGGGAGGTGCTTATGGTAGGCCACATGGACCCGGTGGCGGTGGTCTTAACCTTGACCACGGGGCTTGCCCACTACTACTCTACGTCGCGGAGACGCATATGGCTAAAGGGCGAGACGAGCGGACATTTTCAACTTGTAAAAGAGTTTAAAAGCGACTGCGACGGAGACGCTGTAATTCTCAAAGTGGTTCAAATCGGCGCGGCATGCCACACAGGTACACGCAGTTGCTTCGCGTCACCAAATTCCTTCAAGATTAAGCTTTAGCTAGGCGTAGAAACCGCCGGATAAGCTCTATGCCAGCTCTCCCGCTTCTCTCAGGGTGAAACTGGACGCCGAGAAGGGCGCCGCGGCTGACCGCCGCTGTGTATCTCCGGCGTAGGCTGACATACGCCACGTGGGTTTCGTCGTCTTCACGCCAAACCACCCCATAGCTGTGTAAGTAGTAGTAGTACCCCTCCTTAACCACCTCGTGGCCTCTCGGGACATAGGTATAGCTCCAGCCTATGTGTGGCACTTTATCGGCTTGTATCTTCTCCACGAATCTCCTGAATATGCCAAGCCCGCGGCCGCCTCCCTCCGCGCTACCCTCAAAGAGGAGTTGCATACCGAGACATATGGCTAGCGTAGGCCTCTCAAGGACTAGGGGCCTGAAGGCATGGGCCATCTCGTAGGCCGCCGCGTAGGTGCCGACGCCGGGGAGCACCAAGGCGTCTACGTCCCGCGCCTCCTCGGGGCTCTTGACTACCCGTGGCTCCGCCCCGGCCCGCCTCAGGGCGTTTAAGACACTGCCGATGTTTCCCACCGTGTAGTCAACAACCCCAACCAACACAAGGGGAAAAGTGGACAGCTTTAAGTGCTTAATATCGCTAATTAACCTCCTTGAGGAATGCGACCATGTGGGCGAATGAGCCGTTGCAGAACTCCTATGAACTTTGCATATGCCACGTAGCGCAGATCCCTAGAGAATACCATCTACTACGTCGTAGTCTAACCTGATCCACTAATAGCCACTCCAAGGATCGCCAATACATTGAGCTATTTAAATAACTACAAAGGAAAAACTTGTGGAGAAACATGAATGAACAACGGCAATCGGCACATTGTAGGCCCCCGGGACGGCGGGGGAGTTGAAAGGGGGCATTGGTGAGAATTCCACAAACCGTAATACATGCAGTTGGCGCTCTCTAAAAGCCCCAAAGGCCAGTACCCAACAGTCCACGACGCTGGTCCGGGCCCACAACTCCCGCCCAAGGGGCCGATGAAGGCGGAGCGAGTGCGCCTGAGTTGCTAATAAACAACGCTACCCGGCGCCTTACCGTCTAGTTGCCACCCCCTTGATTCTGTCCAGATCAAGGGGCAACCTCCTATGTAGGTAAACGAGGGCGGGTGCCTAAAGGGGTATCTCGCGGCCGTCCAGCGCCGCCCTCAACCTGCCGATGCACAGTTAAGGCCCCACCGTAAAGGACTTCCCGACGCAGAGCATCTCTGCGCCGTATACCGCAGTGGAGGTCCCGTAGGCGACGGGAGTTGAAGCTTCTGCGGGCACCCGCCGCCCCATGTCACACGGCAACGCCACAAACATCACCACGACGACCGCCTCAACGAGAACTTGGTCTTCCCCTCTGCCACGCCATCTTCATACAAAACATGATACCGATGTCGCTTGAAACAGCATAGTATGTCGGAACTTTTAGCCACCTTGCCGACCCCGCTGACATACACAACGTTTTTATATTGGCGTTGGGGGGTGTTTTGTGGGCGACATCTCCGGCGTTGCTTACGATGCGCTTAAGATGGCGGTGGAGCATGTCTTGAGTAAAATAAGGGAGGGTAAGAAGTTGTCTACAGAAGATGTCTTGATACTCTACCTCGGCACCATAGTAGGCGACTTGAGAGAGATAAAAGCTGAAATCACCAGACTAGATAACAAAATAGACAAAACAAACCAACGCATAGACGACATCATCAAAACACTTTCGGCGAGAATAGACGAAACAAACAAAAGAATAGACGAGGCCAGCCGGCGCATACACGAAACGGCAGAAACCCTATCCACACGCATAGATGAGACAAACCAACGCATAGAAGAAATGACGACAACACTCTCGGCGAGGATAGACGACGTCGTCAAAACACTTTCGGCAAGAATAGACGAGACTAACAAGAGGATTGATGACCTGGCGAAAAGCTTAACAGCTCAGATAGGCGAAACAAACAAGAGGATTGACGAGCTGGCCAAGAGGATAGACGAGACCAACAAGAGAATCGATGCGGTCCAGATCACCCTCCTAGAGATCCAGAAGCTGTTGATAGAACTGGTCAAGACAAGACAACAGTAACGTTGCAAAAGCTCGTATCCGATTTTCATCTGCTGACCACGGGGGTGGTGTTGACTGGGCGCATAATCGTCGCTGGATTGTCTTGGGCCAGCCATGGCGAAGTAGCGGAGGTTAGGTGCAGAGTGGTAGGGAGAGTGCGTCTTCTATTAGTTTTTCTATGGGCCACTTCTCGTATTCGTGAGTAAACGCGTGGATATCCCTAGCCTTTTTGTAGGCCTCGGCGCGGGGCGCGCCCTCTCTAATCATGCGGTTCATGTGGAACTCGGTGAGTATGTAGGGGAGGGCCTTCTCTAGGTTGTCTCTTATCCGTTCCTCGTTTACGTGAACCGTGCGGAGGGTCTTGGCCGCGGTGGTGAGGATCTCGTCGACGGCTAGGAGGGCCTCAGGTATCCAGATCCTCTCGTTGGCCGAGTTGGTGAGGTCGCGTTCGTGCCAAAGCGCCACGTTCTCCAGCGCGACGACGGTGAGGGCTCTGACGTATCTGGCAAGGCTCACCACCCTCTCAGAGGCGGTGGGGTTCGCCTTGTGAGGCATGGCGGAGGAGCCGCCTCCCCTCTCCACCACCTCGCCTATTTCTGGTCTGGACAGCTCCCTGATCTCCGTGGCGAGCCTCTCGAAGACGGCTACTAACACGGCCAGCGCAGAGGCCAACACGGCGAAGGTCTCACGGGGGGCCACCTGGGTGGAGATGATGTGGAAAGGCACGCCGAGCCTCTCTGCGACGCGCCTCCTGACCTCGGGCCCCAGCTCGCCCCAAGCCGCCATGGTGCCGACGGCCCCGCCTATCTTAGCCCTGATTATATCCTCCGCCAGCGCCAGGTGTCGACACGCCAGGTGGAGCTCGTAGTAGTAGTTGGCGAATTTGAAGCCGAGGGTTATGGGCTCTGCCCATTGGCCATGGGTGCGGCCCACCGCGACGAGCCCCTTGTACCTCCTGGCGAGACTCGCCAGCTCCATCCCGGCTTCGTTTATCTTCCTCTTGATCGCAGAGAGGGCACGGCGTATGAGAAGGGCCCAGGCGGTGTCTATTACGTCGTTGGAGGTGGCGCCGTAATGGACGAAGCGGCATCCGCTTCTCTGCTCCAAGAGCAGAACTAGGCTCAAGACGTCGTGGCCCGTCTCGCGCTCCAGCTTGTACACCTCCTCCGCGTCTACCCTCACGTGCATCACGGCGTTGCAACAACCTCTCTCAGCCACGCCCAGCTCCTCAAGGGCGCATACGAGGGCCCTCTCCACTTCCACGTATGTATCTACTATGGCCTGCGGCGTGAAGAGTCTGCGTACCTCCTCTGTGCCGTACCGCCAGTCGAAGGGGGAGATCATCACCTGCCCTTCTCCCACCTGAGGTCCACCATGTGGCGGGGCTCGGGGCCTGTGCCGATCAGCGTCACGGGGACTTTGAGCTGCTCTTCCACCTCCTCGACCCAGCGGCGGGCCTCCGGGGGCAGATCCGCCCAGCGGGTCTTCCCTGCAGCCTCTCTAAACAACGCGTCTATCTTCGTTATGGCTATCTGCGTCGGCGTGTTTAGGAGGAGAGCCCTCCTGGCGAGCTCCATGTTGAAGGGCGCGACCCTCCTCGGCCTTCCGGTCACGGCGCCTCTTTCTACCCAGCCCCTCCTCTCCGCCTCCTCCGGCGGCAACTCGCCGGGCAGGGGGCCGCCGCCTACCCTGGTCACATACGCCTTGAAGACCAGCACCACCTCGTCCACAGCCTTAGGGCCTACCCCCGCCTCGCTGAGTATGCCGCTGGCGGTTACGTCGCGGCTGGTGACGTAGGGGTACGTGCCGTGGTAAAGCGATAGGAAGGTGCCTTGGGTGCCCTCTATGATAACGCCGCTGGGCCTATGTTCGTGTATTATGGCGGGGACGTCGGCGAGGTAGGGCTTGAGCTCCTCGAAGTCCCTGGCGAGCCTCAGCCTCCGCAAGACGCGGTCCACCATGGCGGCGCCAACGCCTTGCCCCGTGGAGCCCACCACCTTCATGAGGTATTCATCCCGCCGCTCTGCTTCCAGATGTCTCTCCTCTATGACGCCGGTTTGGAAGTCCAGATAGGATCTCCCCCTCCCGTAGCGCTCCACCTCGGAGAGAAACACATCGATTTTTATGAGGGCTCCCGGGGCAACGGCGAGCTTGGTCCCAGGGTTGACGAAGCATGTGGGAAGCGACCTAAGGACGTGTTGTTGCCCGTCTAGGGTCACGGTGTGGCCCGCGTTAGGGGCCCCCGTCCTCACACAGAGCGACGGCTTGTCTGCGAGGGCGAGATACGCCGCCACCTTGCCCTTGCCGGTGTCGCCGAAGAACCCGTCGACGACTAGGTACAACACGTCACGTACTTTCTGCTGTATATTAACAGTTTTTGCCCTTTGTGGTCCGTCTGCGTTTTTCCTGTTGTATTTTTTACCGCATACACTTTATAAATGACGTATTTAATAGGACAAAGGTGGTCACCCAATACTTGTCCCGGCTCCGCACGTTGGATAGATATGTGGGCGACTACGACGTGGTTATCGTTGGAGCGGGGCCTGCCGGCCTCTTCGCGGCGCTGGAGCTCGCCAAGGCCGGAGGCTTGAGAACCGCGCTTATCGACGGGGGGTACAGGGCCACGCAGAGACACTGCCCACTCCAGACGCCGATTGAGAAGTGCACCTTCTGCGTGCCCTGCCATATCATGTATGGCATTGGCGGGGCAGGGACCCTCAGCTCCGGGCTTATAAACCTGAGGCCAGACGTGGGGGGCGACTTGCACGAGCTCATGGGGGATTGGGACAAGGCCATGGAGCTGATAAACTACGTGGACAAGATGTTTGTGGAGTTCGGCGCTCCCGACAAAGTCTACGAGCCCAACGTTGAACTCATAGAGAAGCTCTCCGCCTTGGCCGCCCGGGTTAACGCCCGCATCGTACCGATTAGGCAGAGACACATGGGGACGGACGGCTCCGTGAAGGTGGTGGAGAACATGACGCGGCATCTAGAGGCCGCGGGAGTCGCTGTGATGTACGGGACGTGGGCTCTGGAGGTGGAGAGGGGGAGCAACGGCCTTTTCACGGTCAAGACCAGCAGAGGCGTCCTCAACGCCCGCGCCGTGCTTCTGGCGCCTGGGCGGGGCGGCGCCGAGTGGCTGGTGTCGCAGTTGAGGAGACTAGGCGCGTCTCTCGACTTCGGCCCCGTAGACATCGGGGTGCGAGTGGAGGTTCCCTACCACGTGATGAGGCCGTTGACAGACTCCGTGCACGACCCCAAGGTGATTCTATACACCTCTAAATACGACGACAGGGTGCGCACCTTCTGCACCAACCCCCGCGGCTTCGTGGTTAAGGAGGTCTACTCAGACGGGACCATAGGCGTAAATGGGGAGACCTATCTCGAGAAGAAAAGCGAAAACACCAACTTCGCGTTTCTGGTCACGCTGAGGCTTACAGACCCCATGGAAGACACCATAGAATACGGCAAATCCATCGCAAGGCTGGCGACGAAGCTAGGCGGTGGGAAGCCGCTGATCCAGCGCCTCTACGACCTGGAGCGGGGCCAGAGATCCACCTGGGAGAGGATCAGGAGGTCCAGCATATCGCCAACGCTTAAAGACGTAACGCCAGGCGACATATCCCTTGCCCTGCCTCACCGCGTCGTTGAGGACATAATCGAGGGGCTCAAACGGCTCGACGAGTTGGCCCCCGGCGTGGCGAGTCCCCAGACCCTCATCTACGCGCCCGAGATCAAGTACTACTCGGCGCGGCCCGCCGTAGACAGAAACCTCATGACCACTGTGCCGGGTGTCTTCGTGGCGGGAGACGGCGCCGGCCTCTCCAGGGGAATAAACGTAGCGGCGGCGACCGGCATCTTGGCGGCACGGGGCATCTTGAACTACCTGGGCCAGCGTTAGTGTTAAGCGAAGCAAAAAATAAGCCCTACGCGTTTATTAACATGCCCTTCGTGGCTATTGAGGGTATCGATGGCACGGGGAAGAGCACAGTTATTTCCCTCCTGGCGAAGATCCTGCCGAGGGTTTACGCGACTAGGGAGCCCAGCGGGGGGCCCATCGGTAGGTTGATTAAGGAGTGGGCTCTGAGGGGCGGCTCCTCGGATCCACACGTGGATGCGCTTCTCTTCGCCGCAGATAGGATTGAGCACTACAGGAGGGAGGTGAAGCCTAAGCTGATGGAGGGGTTCCTCGTGGTGACGGAGCGCTACGTGGAGTCCTCCATCGCGTATCAAGGCGCGGCGGGGGTGCCCATAGACTTCATAGTATACATCAACTCGCTGGTGCCCAAGCCCGACCTCACCGTGATTCTAGACGTGAATCCCCAAATCGCCGTGGAGAGAATCTCGCGGCGGGGCGGAGCTGAGAAGTTCGAACACGTAGCCTTCTTGAGACGTGTGCGCGAGATCTACCTACGGCGGGCGGCTGAGGAGGGGTACCCCGTGGTGGATGCCTCAAGACCTCCGGAGGCTGTGGCGAGGGAGGTGGCCGAGATCGTCAGGGCTAGGTTACAGATAGGATGAAGGAGGAGACGGAGGTGTACATGGAGAGAAGGAGCGCCTTCTCCTCCGGCGTCAGCCTGTCGAGGAAGGACTGATCGTTTATCACGTCTGGCCGCGTGGCGAGCAACACGGCCATCTTCCTTATCCGCTCCATCACGAGCTCCCTCACATCTTGAAGTATCGTCCTCACAGCCTTGGCGTCGCCGCGTTTGTTGAGCATGTGCATGGTGAGCTTCACCCGGGGGTAGAAGCCGTCGGGGAGCTTGACGGGGTAGCTCTCCCTCTGCTCCACGTACCTGAGGGAGGCCACGTCTTTGGGCTGGATCATGTTGCGGTCGTCAATCTCCACGGCGTCCATCTCCTCGAGCTTCAGCGCGAGGTAAAGCGGTATCTCGACCTCCGTGCCTGCCTTATGGGAGACCCCCAGCATGGGCATGTCTACGTCTTTTTTAAACGCTACCCTCACGGGGTATGAGTAGATTACGCTTCGAAAAATCACGGGGAATCCTCCACAGAGGTTAAAAAGGTTATGATTCATCCCGGCAGTGATACGCCAAAGGGCGGTGGTCCCTCTGATCTTCATAGCGGCCGTAGCGGCATTTGCCCTGTATAAACCCGCCGCATGCACGGCGCTTTACCTAGGCACGGCCCTCTACCTGACCTTCGTCCCCGCAGGCCTGCTGGCTGAGTGGCGGCTGGACAGGAGGTTTCCCCTGGCTATTCTGGCGTATTTCCTCGCCCTGTTGACCGCGGGCGGCGTGATCCTCGCAGTGCCCCCCATCAGGCAGGAGTACGTGGAGATGAGCGAGGCACAAGGCAGGTTCTTCCAAGCGGCGGCCAGATGCCCGCTGGGAACCCTCCTCGTGGCTTTTCAGGCTTTGGCACTGGCGCCGCTGGTGGAGGAGGTGATGTTTAGGGGGATACTGTTTGAGGAGGTGAGGCGGCGGTGGGGCGTGGCGGCGGCCTACATGCTGTCGTCGCTTGTGTTTGCGTTGCTACATAGGCCCGGCCTAGGCGCTGTGCCCATATTTATCATAGCCCTGAGCTTGGCATACGCCTACCACAGATACGGCCTACCGGCCTCTATAATGCTCCACTTCTTGCAAAACGCGGCGGCGCTCTACATCAACCTCTAGCCGAAGTTCGTGGCTGTGCCCCCCTCCGCGGCGCAGGCCAGCTCGGCCAGTTCGACGGGGTCCTCCGTGTAGACCGCCCTGACCGCCGCTCTCTCGTCGAAGTAATCCGGGTAGGCGACGTGGAGTTTGTCGCTGGCGGCGCCGGTGCCCACCAGGACTAAAAGGGGCTTGCCCATGGCGTAGGCCATCAACGCCTCTATCATCGTGCCAACGCCGCCGCCCAGCACCACCACGGCATCGGCGGATCTGATCATGAGGACCGATCTGCAGCGGTACTCACAACCGGTTCTTAAGGCTATGGCTTGTGGAGGCACCTCTGCGTTTTCTTTCTCAACTGGGAGAAACAGCACGATCCTCAGCCGTCTCTGCAGTGCGGCGTTTACCACGTCTACCATATGGCCCCAGTAGCCGCCGACGAGCAATACTGCGTCGGGACACTTGACGGCCAGGGCTTCGACGAACTGCCTAGCCTTCTCCGCCAGGCCGGGGACGTGGCCGCTGTGTACCGCAACGGCGATTTGCCTCATTGCTTGACTAGATGGAGGAGGTGGGATACCTCGGCCAGTATTATCCTCATGCCGGTCTTAACTGCGTTGGGAGAGCCCGGCAGGAGGAATATAACCTTGTCACCCACGATGCCTCCGGTGGCTCGTGTGAGAAACGCCGCGGTCCCCACCTCCTGTATGCTGGAGTATCTAAACACGTCGCCGAAGCCCTCGATCTCTCTGTCAAACAGCGGTCTCACCGCCTCTATGGTCACGTCTGTCTTGGTCAAGCCGGTGCCGCCCGTAAAGACCACTACGTCCACGTCCCCCCGTTGTACAAGCTCCAGCACCTTACGCCTAATTGCGTTGAGGTCGTCGGGGAGCAGGTCCCTGCCGACAACGACGTGTCCAGCCTCCCGGACCATTCTCTCCGCCACGTCGCCGGACTCGTCGGCGGGGTTCCCACCAGCTGTCTTCTCTCTGTACCGCGACGTGCTCACCGTCACTATGTAGAACCGCGCCGTCTTGGGCCCTTGTTTACGGTGAAGTTCGTGAGACATGTCTGGAGAAGAAAAAAGGAGCTTAATTATCTATGACGCTACATGTAACCAGCCGCTTTTCTGGCTTCCCTCACAATCTCCAGGGCTAGAGGCATGTAGTCGGCGAGTTTAGAGAGAGGCCCCTTTACTAGGCGTATCCTGCCCAGGGCGAAGGTAGCAAAGGGCGGGAGCATCCCTTCGAAGATCTTTAGGTAGTCCAAGTAGGCGCCTTCTAGCACGTAGTCCCCCACCTGAGGCCCCGGCGAGAGCGCCGCCCTTACGCACCTCCCCCCGCCGAACTCAAGCAGAAGAGACACGCGCCCAGTGGGCGAGACATCGGGAGGCGCCTCTACGGCGGATATGACCAAGGCGCCCTCCGCGCCCTCGTAACGCAACCCCCTGCATAGCTCCGAAGCCCATTCCAACGTCGGCTTAAACACGCGACGCCCCGCCTACATGTTTATAAACATACAGGTGGGAGGCGTTGTGCTCATCGCCCTAGACCTCGACGGGACCGTGTGGGATCACCTAGACATCTCCTCTCTGTACCCGCCCTTCAAGCGGGTAGGCCCCCTCACGATCGCGGACAGCCGCGGCGTGGTCGTCAACCTGCGCCCCCGCCTCAGGTACTTCCTGCAGTGGGCCTGGGGGGCTGGCCACATCCTCACCACACTGTCTTGGAACGACTTCGACGTGGCTTACCAGGCGCTCAGAGCTTTTGAGCTAGACGGCTACTTCCACTACCTTGCTATTGAGCCGCATCCTCGCAAAGACAAGATGCTGTACCGGGTGCTTAGGCAGATAAGAGAGGAGCGAGGCGTGGAGATCCGGCCCAGCGATGTCGTATACGTCGACGACCGCGATATACACATAAGGGAGATCTGGGAGAACATAGGCCCAGTCCGCTTCTTCCAGTTTGGAAAAGACGTGAGGTGTTTCACGGAGCTGGTGGAGGTCCTCAGCCCTTCACAGCGTAGCTGATCCTCTCGACAGCCTTGAGCATCTCGTCGGTGTAGTTGAGGAGTATCAGCTTCGCCTCAGGGGGTGGAAACACAGTGGGGTCCTGTAAGATCTCTGGATCTAGGTACTTCTCCAGCAATTGTCTCTTCAGCGGCGTGGGGTAGTAGGAGGCCTTCACGATCCTGGCGGAGTTCTCTGGCCGCAGTAGGAAGTCTATGAAGAGGTAAGCCGCCTCCACGTTTTTCGCGTCACGCGGAATCACCATCAGGTCTGTCCATCTGTGGGTCATGGGCTTGGGAAGCACGTATTCGAACTTCTCCGCGTGTTGCTCGCCGGCGTTTTTTATAAACTCGTCGCGGGCCGTGGCTGCGTCGCCGGACCATATCTGCGATACCCATAGCTCGCCGGCGGCTATGGTAGGCACGATCTGGCTGATGCCCAAGTAGCCCCTGATGTAGTTCTTCTGTCTCTTGAGCAGGTCGATGACCTTGTTTGCCACAGCTTCGCTCCAGTCGTCTGGGTCTATTCCCAGGGCGTACTTAGCCGCCATTATGGGTTCCACAAACTCTTCAAGCATTGCCACCCTACCTCTTATCTTCTCCAATATGTCAAAATCAAAGAGGTCACCCCAGCTGTCCAGCCTTTTACCTATGTCGACTTTCATGGCGTAGTAGTTGACGGCGAAGCCCGTGGTGCCGAAGGCGTAGGGGATAGAGTAGTGCAACCCGGGGTCGTTGGGGTTTTCAAAAAACGCCGGGTCTATGTTGCCCATATTGGAGAGCTTGCTGTGATCTATCTCCCGGACAAGCCCCCTCTTTATCATGTCCCTGACGTAGGTGTCGGGCACCACGACGAGGTCGTAGCCGCCGCCTCCCCTCAACAACGCCGCATATGCCTCCTCGCCGCTTTCGAACTCCTGGTATATCACCTTTATGCCGTACTCCCTCTCAAACTCAGGCAGGAGGTCCTTGTCGATGTAGTATGAGTAGTTGTACACGGCCAGCTCCCGGCTCCGCGACGTTGTCTGCGTAGGCGTCGCGGCGCCCTCCTCCCTCCTGAAGAGCATGAATCCCCCGCCCACCGCCGCCAGCACCGCCGCGGCTCCTACTGCGACTAGCAGCTTTCTCCTAGTTACCATCAATACGTTTGGTAATCACTCTTTTTAAAAATTGACGTGTCCCAGCCGCCATTATTTTAGCCACGCGGAGAGGCTCCGGCACCTTGCCGAACCGCGTGCAGACCTCGGCAGCTTTCCCCGCGTCCACCGGGTCTATGCCCCAGGACCTCACGTATATTTTATAACCCGTCTTGGTGTAGTAGGGAACGGGAGAGCCCAGTCTCTTCAGCGCCTCGATTCTGGCTTGCCAGTCGGGGAAAAGCCTCTTCACGGCGTCCTCCACGCGGCCCTCCGGCTCCTCAAAGACGTAGCAAGCCACCGGCCTGCCGTATCGGCGCCACAGCTCCTCGCCGTCTATCCAGTTGTAGAAGGAGACCACACACCCGTCCAGCATAACCATGGCGACGTCCGGCCTCAGAAGCGTGTCTAGTATCTTGGAGGCGGCCTCAGTGCCGTCTGTGCCTCCGAGAGTCGCCAGGGCGAAGGCGGCGTCTTCAACCGCTCCGTCTCTCCTCGCCAAGACGCCTGCATACACCGAGTAGCCGTCGCTCAGCGTGAAGCTCTCAGCTATGGCCGCCACCTTGAAGTTCTTCTGGAGGAACCCCGGATAGGAGGGTTGCGAGCTCCTCCTCGGTCGCACTAGTGAGACCCAACCTGACGTATTCCCCGAAGAGTCCCCTCCGCGAGAAGACACTCCCCTCTACGGCGCCGAGCCTTAAAAATCTTGTCTTGTCACGCGGCCTGCACCAGGCGAAGTAGGGCGTGGCGGGGCAGTAGGCGCGGAGCAACGTCTCGCGCCGCCTGAGCTCGGCGAATACCTTGTCGACTGCCCTCGTCTTCACAGCCACGTAGAAGAGGTACTGCATGTAGGTGGGCGGGTGCAGATATGCGCCCTCCAGGAGGGCGAGATACATAGGGAACAGCTCCTCCGGCGCTGCCAGAAAGCCTAGGTGCAGGCCGGGGAAGAGGGGGTCAAGCGACCCCACCACCACGGCGGCTTCAGCCACCGCCGGCACCTCGGCGGCGAGGAGGCCGTAGGTTAGGTCGTACACGACTAGGGGAGCCCGCGAGGCGGCGGCTTTCAGCTCCTCTGCGCTGTAGATGTGGCCGTCTGGGTTCCGCCAGTGGGGCTGTATGTAAACCGCCTTCGGCCTCCCGCAGGCAACGTAGGTGAGGGCCTCCCTCTGGCTTGGGTCCTCCACCTCTAGGCACTCCCCCTGCTCCAGATGTACAGCCGCCACCAGCCTGAGGCTGTCCGCGAGGCTGGTTGTAAACAGCGGGACGTGGCGCGGGAATCCCGCCCGTGCGAGAAGCTGTCGTAGCTCCTCCCTGGGCTCCGGCGCCCCCGCCGTGTCTGTGTACTGAAGCGCCTTATGCCCAAACTCGAGCACCACAGCCTCGTGTATCGACTTCACAAGCTCCGCGTCGCCTGTCTTTATCCATCTCCCGCTGAGGTCAACCATTTAACTGAGAGAAATCCCCCTTATTTAATGAAAATTGGAAAGGTGCCGCCGGAGGTTCTGGAGCGTCTTGTGTGGGGCAGGCGCGGTGCCTTTAGGAAAGAGGTCGTGGTGGGGCCTGCCCTGGGCGAAGACGCGGCTGTCATCGACTTGGGGGGTCGCTACCTGGCGGTTCATACGGACCCCATATCGGGGTCCGTGAAGCTGTTAGGCTACCTGGCTGTGTATGTGCCGACTAACGACATAGCAGTGAGAGGAGTCGAGCCCATGTGGCTCTCCGTAGCGATCTTCCTGCCTCCCGATGCAGATGAGGGGGTTTTGAGCGTTATCACGGAGCAAGTGGACTCCGCGGCGAGGGAGCTGGGGGTGGCTGTGGTGGGGGGACACACGGAGGTCACTACGGCGGTAACTAGGCCGCTTGTTGTCGTCACGGCAATGGGAGTGGGGGACCGTTACGTCTCGACATCCGGCGCGAGGCCCGGCGACTACGTGATTATGACCAAGTCGGCGGGGCAGGAGGCCGCGTCGATACTGGCGACAGACTTCGAGGAGGAGGCGCTGAGGCGGGGAGTTGGCAAATCTGCCGTGGAGAAGGCCAAGGGGTTCATACGTCACATCTCCGTGGCTAGGGAGGCACTTGCCCTGGCGGATATAGCAACTGCCATGCACGACCCCACGGAGGGCGGCCTTGCCAACGGACTCGCCGAAGTGGCCTACGCCTCAGGCGTCTCCATGGTGGTGGACCCCAGCAGAATAACCGTGTATCCAGAGGTAGAGACGTTATGCAGGGCCTTCGGCATAGACCCGCTGGAGACCTTAAGCTCAGGCGTTCTACTGGCGACCGTACCGCCGGGACGTCTCGCCGAGGTCGAGGAGAGGCTTGAGAAAATCGGCGTACCTCACTCGGTCATCGGGCGGGTGGCGCCGCGTGGCGACTACTTGGTGAAGATAGGGGAGAGAACGTATGTGAAGCCGTACGTGGAGGATAAGCTCTTCTCGCTTTTCAGGTAATTTAGGCGCGTCAAAGGGCTATGCGGCGGGGATGAAAAGCTGACGCCGCTACTTCCTTGCGAGGTCCCTGAGCATCTGTATTATGTGCATCGCCACGTCTATGCCCGTGGCTTTTACCAGCGCCTTGAACTCGGGAATCCCGTTTACCTCGTTTACGTACAGCCTGTCGCCTATCAACAAGTCGACGCCCGCGTAGCGGGCGCCCACCGCCTCCGCCGCCTTGACCGCCAGCTCCTCAAGCTCGCCGTCTATGGGCTGGGGAAGCGTCTTGCCTCCGCGGGCGGCGTTGCTCCTCCAGTCGCCCTCGGGGGGTATCCTCCGCATGGCCGCGACAGCTCTTCCGTCTACTACGAATACTCTTATGTCCTCCCCCGTCCCCACCATTTCCTGTAACATCAACACATCGCCTTCGGACGACTTTAGCAGTAGTTTCAGCTCCTCGGGCGTGGAGACCAGCGCCACTTTCCTGCCCCAGCTACCGCTCACCGTCTTGACTATGGCCTTGCCCCCCACCTTCACGTCGGCTTCGCCAAAGAGGATTGCGGTTTTAGGCACGGGTAGCCCCGCGCCTCTGAGCTTGGCGTGCGTGGCGGCTTTGTTCCAGCTTGTGACCAAGGCGCAGAAGGAGTTGACAGCGACTCCGCCGTTGCCCTCTATAATCGCCGCGGTGGTTATGCCTCTGTTGTGGCTGAGGGTGCGTATTAAGTAGACGTCCTGCCGCCACCCCTCCACCTCCACAGCCTCGCCTACCTGCGCCAGCTCCAGCTTCACGCCGAGTCTCTCCGCCGCCTTGATCAGCATCTTCTCCTCTTCCCTTAAGACGTCGTATACCAGCGTCACCACGGCGTCGCCTCCAGCCTCCCGTTGTTGTAATACCAGAGGAAGGCCTTGGACAGCTCAAACGCCAGCGTAGAGTCCAGCACCAGCGGCGTGTTGGTGTCTGCGGCTGTCCTCCTGATGTAAAAATCCTTGTCGGGGGTGTCCCCCGCCGTCATAACTATGTCTATTTCCCGCCACTTCAACATCTCCGTTATTCTGTTGCCAAGATCCTCCGGGGTGTAGACCTGGAGCCTTGCGGAGAGGAGAGAAGCGGCTTGCGCGAGCAACTCGGCATGGTGCCTATCGTAGGTGTAGACAAGGGCGTTTCTAGCCGGTATTTTATTAGGCGATGCCGAGAGCCAGCTCTTCAGCAACGCCTCCTCAAAGACAACGCTGTTTGACGCCACCTCCCCAGTGCTGTACATGACTGGGCCCAGCCGCGGGTAGGCACCCCTCAGCCTCGACCAGGAGAACTGCGGCGACTTAACCCACCACTTGCTGGGCCTCAGAACAACTACCTCCTCATCCACGGCTAGGTGGCCGCTGACTAACACATCTGCGACAAGGGACATGTAGTTGACGCCGGTGGCCTTGCTTACGAGGGGCATAGAGCGGCTGACCCGCAGATTGGCCTCGATCACGTATACATCGTCGTAGACTATGAACTGGACGTTGAGGGGGCCCTTCACCTCCAGCTCCCTAGCTATCCCATGCGACACCTCAACCATCTTCTTTACAGCCCACTCCTCCACCCTCCTGGGCGGGAGCACCATGGTGGAATCTCCCGAGTGGACGCCAGGGGGCTCTATATGTTCTATAGGCGTTGCGACAAGCTTCACGCCGTCTGAAACGGCGTCTACCTCCGCCTCTACGCCTCTGGGCATAAACTTGGAGACAACCACCGGGTGCTCTCCGCTTATATTAGCGGCTCTTTTGAGAAAGTCCACAAGCTCCTCTCTGCTGTATGCCACGGCCATGTAGGTGCCTCCCAGCACGTAGCTGGGCCTCACGAGGACGGGGTAGCCGAGATCCTCCGCCAGCTTCACAGCCTCCTCCATCGACCTCGCGGCGAACCAAGGCGGTTGCTTTACGCCCAGTTTCTCCAGCAGTTCAGAGAACTTGCTCCGGTCCTCCGCAATGTCTATCGACCGGGGCCGTGTCCCCCCGATCTTGACGCCGGCGGCCTCCAGCTCCTTGTAAAGCCTCTGCCCTATCTGCCCGCCCGCGTAGAGAACGACGGTGACGCCGCCTTCTTTCTCCGCTATGTCCAGTATCCTTTCTTTCGTTATCTCGTCAAAGTAGAGCTTGTCCACCACGTCCCAGTCCGTGGAGACAGTCTCGGGGTTATAGTTGAGGATAGCCACTTTGAACCCTCTGTTGCGGAGCTCCTGCGCCAGGTTGACGGTAGACCAGTCGAACTCCACGCTAACGCCTATTCTGAAGACCCC
>DAITPC010000008.1:44433-59674 GCA_036833835.1 Pyrobaculum sp.
TGCGGGCCTTTTGATACTCGTCGTCGGTGAGGGTTAGACACGGCGCCACCACTATGGAGTCGCCCGTGTGTATGCCCATTGGGTCTACGTTCTCCATGCAGACCACCGCCGCGACGTTGTCATAGGCGTCGCGCACCACCTCGAACTCGACCTCCTTCCACCCCTCCAGATATTTCTCCACCAGGACCTCCCCTATGGCGGACTGGGCAAATGCTTTGTAGATCTTGGCCTTTAACTCGGCCTCGCTTCTCGCCACAAAGGCGCCAGCTCCGCCCAGGTTAAAACTCACCCGAACCACCACCGGGTACCCAATGGCGCGGGCCAGCTCTAGCGCCTCCTCCGGCGTCTTAGCCGCCGCGCTGGGCGGGATCGGGATGCCGGCATCTCTCATGGTTTTCTGGAAGAGCTCTCTAGAGAGAGCTTTTTTAATGCCGGCTACAGAAGTTCCCACCACCTTCACCCCATATTTTTCTAAGATGCCGGCATCGTGCAGGTCTACACAGGCAGAAAGAGCCGTCTGCCCCCCGAAGCCGCAGGCTATGGCGTCTGGCCTCTCCCGTTCTATAACCTCTGCGAGGAACTGGCGCTGGATCGGCACAAAGTAGACTCTGTCTGCGAGGAATTTCGATGTCTGGATCGTGGCTATGTTGGGATTCACGAGGACAGTCTCTATACCTTCCTCTCTAAAGGCTTTAAGCGCCTGAGAGCCCGAGTAGTCGAACTCCGCGGCCTCGGCCACCTTAATGGCGCCGGACCCTATAACAAGTATTTTTCTAATGTCCGGCATGGCGCCTCACCAATTTTACAAACATATCGAAGACCCACCGCGTGTCGTGAGGACCTGGAGATGCTTCTGGGTGAAACTGTGTAGTTAAGATGGGGAGAGATTCGTGGTAGAGACCCTCCACCGTGCCGTCGTCCGGCTGAACCGCCCACGCCTTCAACCCGCTAGATCCGGGGTTCACGGCGTAGCCGTGGTTATGCACCGTGATGTACGTCTTGCCGGTGAAGCGGAGGTCCCGCACAGGCTTGTTGCTGGCCCGGTGGCCGAACTTCAGCTTATACACATCGGCCCCCAGCGCCAAGGCGATAACCTGGTGCCCAAGGCAGACGCCGAGGAGCGGCTTCTTGTACTCGACGTATTCCCTGACGCGCCCCGCCAAAAAGCCCAAAAGCTTGGGGTTGCCCGGGCCGTTGCTTATGAAAATCGCGTCGCAGTCGAAGGCCAGCTCGGGTCTGCGGCACGGGACTACCTTCAGCCTCACGCCTCTCTTCAGAAACTCCGCGAGGATGCTCCGCTTGACGCCGCAGTCCACCACGCCTATGCAGAGCTTGCCCTCGCCCAGCTCCTTGGGCTCCTTCACGGAGACCAAGTCGACGTAGTTAACCTCGTCGTAGCGCGGAGATGTCTTGAGCCTCCTGAGTAGCTCCCCGGGCTCCTCAGGCCCCAGCGCTCCCATCATGACGCCGTGCTCCCTAAGCCTGATGGCGAGGGCCCTGGTGTCCACCCTGGCTATGCCAGGTACCCCCTCTGCCGCTAGCCACTCGTGGAGAGACATAACGGACTTGTAGTGGCTGGGGGCGGTGGCTTCAAACACCACGACGCCCTCCGCCTTTATGCCGTCTGACTCCAGCTGGTCCTCCGAAACGCCGTAGTTGCCAATGAGGGGCATTGTAAACGTCACGATCTGCCCCCTGTAGCTGGGGTCAGTCAGGACTTGGGGGTAGCCGACGACGGCAGTGGTGAAAACGACCTCGCCTATGGCGACCTTCTCCGCGCCTATCTGCCTCCCTACAAACACGGCGCCGTCCTCAAGGACGAGGTACGCCTGTGAACTCGCCCCTTAGACATCAATAGCCCGATCGAGCCTCTATATAAACTTATCTTCTGCACATCTCCTCGCCGCCCTCGGCCAGCACGTATTTAATGACGCAGACGTCTCTGCATCTTATCTCGGCACCTATCTTCCTCGCTATGGCCAACGCCTTGTAGTTCTCCGGCGAGACATACGCCAGCGCGTATCTAAAGCCCATCTTTTCCAGCCTCTCGGCGAAGTCGAAGGCGACGGCCTTCCCAAGCCCTTTGCCCTGGTACACGTCGATTATCAAGATGGCCACCTCGGCGCCGTCTCCACATGGGGTTACGTCAACAACCCCCACTGGCTTGTTGTCGTAATATATGAGGAACGAGCGGCAACCTCTGCTCCAGAGATATCGATAGACGTAGGCGGGGTCCGCGACGGGATGTAGAAACCTGTAAATTATGCTGTCTAGAGTGGTCTTTTTGTATAACTCTTGAATTTTTGAGTATACTCCTGTCATCTCGACATAGTCGATGGCCACACTCAGTTAAGGTAATGTTTTTAAATAGAACACACCTTGCAAATTCATGAAAGTTACGGTCTCAATAATAAAAGCCGACGTAGGCGGCTTCCCCGGCCACGCCCACGTCCACCCCAAGATGCTTGAATACGCAGCCGCCAAGCTGAAGGAGGCGCAGAAGAGAGGCCTCATCATAGACTACTTCGTCTACAACGTCGGCGACGACATCTCCCTCCTGATGACCCACACAAAGGGCGAGGACAACCCTGACATACACGGCCTCGCTTGGGAAACCTTCAAGGAGGTGACCGAGCAGGTGGCTAAGCGGTTTAAGCTCTACGGCGCCGGGCAGGACCTGCTGAAAGACGCCTTCTCGGGGAACGTCAGAGGCATGGGGCCCCAGGTGGCGGAGATGGAGTTCGAGGAGCGCCCCAGCGAGCCGTTGATTGTCTTCGCTGCCGATAAGACGGAGCCAGGCGCCTTCAACCTCCCAATCTACAAGATGTTCGCCGACCCGTTCACAACCGCTGGTCTCGTCATAGATCCCTCAATGCACGAAGGCTTCATCTTCGAAGTTCTAGATGTCGTTGAGCACAAGGTTTACCTCTTGAAGACGCCCGAGGAGTCGTACTCCCTACTCGGCCTCATCGGCACCACCGGCAGGTACATAATCAGGAAGGTGTTCCGCAGGGCAGACGGCGCCCCCGCCGCCGCCAACAGCGTAGAGAGACTATCCCTAATCGCAGGGCGTTACGTGGGCAAAGACGACCCAGTCATGATGGTAAGGGCGCAGTCCGGCCTGCCCGCAGTTGGCGAGATACTGGAGGCCTTCGCCCATCCGCACCTAGTACACGGCTGGATGCGCGGTAGCCACGCCGGGCCTCTCATGCCCGCGCGATTCATCTCGGTGGACCCAGAGAGGAGGATCGCAATAGGCGCCAAGATGACCCGCTTCGACGGCCCGCCTAAGGTGGGCGCCTTGGGCTTCCAGCTACACGACGGCTACCTCGAGGGCGGCGTGGACCTCTTCGACGACCCGGCCTTCGACTACGTGAGGCATGTGGCGGCACAGATAGCGGACTACATACGCCGCATGGGCCCGTTCCAGCCGCACAGACTGCCGCCTGAGGAGATGGAGTACACAGCCCTGCCGAAGATCCTCGCAAAGGTGAAATCCTTCCCAGCCGACCAGTATGAAAAGGAGAGACAGAAACACATAGAGGCTCTCGTAAAGGGCGGGAAAGTAGAGGCGTCTCAACACGACTAACCTTAAATTTTTCCCCCTTTTTACCGGTGTGACGAGGCGTGTGAGGGCGGATTCGTGAAGAGCGTTCCGCTGCTGAACAGCTGGAAAATCTATAAACCCCCCGCGGGGTTGCGGCGTGTCTGACTTGGGCGTCGTGGGGTTTCTGGGTCTCGTCGGCCAGCTCTACGCCATAATGAACCCCGTAGGGAAGCTGGCCATCGTGGGCCCCCTCGCCGTGGAGCGCCCGGCATATGTGAGGAGGATTACCACAACTGTGATAATAGTGGTCTACGTCCTCGCCTCCCTCTTCGCCGTAGCCGGTGGATTTATCCTCTCCGCCTTCGGCGTCTCCATTGACAGCTTCAGGATTGCAGGCGGCATCGTGCTTATGGCCATATCTATCATGACGCTGGTCTCCGGCTCCTATGTCGGCAGGATAGAGATAACGGAAGAGCAGGCGGTGGTGCCTCTGGCGACGCCGCTTATCGTAGGCCCCGGCACCATCACGGCTCTGATAGTAATATCGTCTGTCTACGGCCCGGTCACCGCGTTTCTGGCCGCTTTGGCGGCGTCGACGGCCGTGGCCGCGACGTTGCTGGTAGGCATAAGAGTTGTGAAATACGTGGGCGCCACTCCTCTTAGGTTGCTGGGTAGGTTTATGTCTCTCATAATCGCGTCTGTGGCCACCGAGATGATCCTGACGGGGGTCCGGAACCACGTGAAGGGATGGATGTCGTAAGCCCCGCGGAGGCCCGGCGGGTTCTTGCGGGGCTACGGGGCTGGGTGCTGTATCTCTACGGCGGTTGCGAGATGTATAGGCTGGTCGTGGCGCGCGTTGTCGCCGTCAAGCGGCTACGCCCCGGCGTGGAGGATCTCGTGGAGGCTTTGAAATACGGGCTTCGGCACGCGCCGGAGCTCCGGGGTTTCGACTTCACGGTGGTGGAGGGCCGCGGAGAAGAGGAAAAGGGGCTGTTGGAAGGGCTGGAGCTAAGCCAATTGGGAAAAATTATCTACGTCGAGTGCTGAAAACTTTATATAAAAATAATCAACATTACAAGCACAGACACTAAGAGGGCAACGCTCTTAACAAAAAATATAAATATACTACTCGTTTTATAACTTAATGGGAATTAGTTTCTTAATTGGGGGTCCACAAGGTAGAGGCGTAGAAACTGCGTCTTTTATGTTTATCTACGCCGTGGGGTCGGCTGGGTACTATGTATATGCGCGACGCGAGTTTTGGAGCAACATCGCGGGCGGCCGCCACAGCTATGTAGTGGGCACCATCTCCGATAAGTGGCCGGCGCCTGCCCCAGGCAACAGCGTAGAGCTGGCGCTTACCTTCGACGGACACGCAGTTCTTGAACACATATTCCACCTCAGGAGGGGTAGCTACCTCGTCTACAACACGGAGGAGGATTCCAAAACCCCAGACAACTACCCGATGATGGCGAAGCCGCTGGCGGAGCGGCTTAAATACTTCGCGAAAGAACACGGATTTGAGCCAACTGTCCACAACTTCGTGGAGTACCTGAGACAAAGCGGCGTAGAGGTCGTGGGGCTCCCCTACAACAAACACATCGGCGAGATAGGTCGGAAAATCGGCGTCACCTCCCCCGTGATGCTCGCCAGGTTTGTCAACACCTTCGTGGTGGCCCTAGGCGCCGCCCTCCTCGGCCTCGACGAGGAACATGTGGCCAGGGGCGTCGGCTTCGCCCTAGGGAGAAAAGCCGACGTGATTGAGCAGAACAAGAAAGTTGCCGCCGAGGCGATTAAACTAGTCGAAAAGAAGATGGTGGTCGTACAGCCCCGGAACCCCGGCGTCAAGCGCGTGTTCTGGAACGGCAACGAGGCGTCCGCATACGGCAAAATAGTCGGGGGCGTGCGGTTAGTCGCATATTACCCCATCACACCGGCCACCGACGACGCCATGAACTTTGAGAGACTCATACCGTTCCCCATACGCAAAGACGCAGGCGAGCTTGCGAAACTTGAGAAGGTAGGCGCCGTGGCGTTCCAGGCCGAAGATGAGCTGGCGGCTGTCGCCATCGCCACAGGCGGCGCCATAGCAGGCGCGAGGTCGGCCACGGCCACCTCAGGACCGGGCTTCAGCCTCATGGCAGAGGCCATCTCCATGGCCGGCATGATGGAGGTTGGCATGGTTGTTACGCTGTGGATGCGCGCAGGCCCCAGCACAGGCCAGGCCACCAGGCAGGGCCAGCAGGATCTCTTCTTCTCCCTCTTCATAGGACACGGCGAGTACCCGAAGATTGTGTATGCCAGCGGAGACCTGGAGGAGGTGTTCCTGGACAACATAAGAGTTGCCAACTGGGCCGAGCGGTACCGGGTGCCGGTGATACATCTGGTGGACAAAAACCTCTCCAACACCTTCACGGTGATGCCGCTCCCAGACCTCTCAAAGGTGAAAATAGAGACCGTGCCGCCGGTTGTCTACCCACAGACTAAGGAGGTTGAGGCCTACCCGCTGGAGGAGGTCGTGCCGCCGAGGTTGCTTCCCGGCGTTTCAAACGCCATCTTCCACCTAAACAGTTTGGAGCACGACCCCGAGGGGGACCCCGAGGAGGACCCGGTCATGGTGTCTAAAATGTTCGAAAGGAGGATGCAGAAGCTTAAGCTGATAGAGAGCGAGATACCCCCGGAGGAGAAGGTCCTCTACTTCGGGCCGGCAGACGCGAGACGGGTCATCGTCGGCTGGGGCTCCACGAAGCCTGCCATCCTCACCGCCTTGGAGGAGCTCAGAGACGTGGGGTTCCTCTACGTGAAAATGATGTATCCATATCCCGCGGACCTAGTGAGAAGGTACTTGGAGGGCAGGGAGACTCTCTTCATCGAGAACAACTATTTCGGCCAGCTCGCCATGATCACGCGGATGTTCGCCGGCGTTGAGCCGACGGCTGTCGCCGTGAAGTTCAACGGGAGACCCATCACGACAGACGACGTGATCGAGGCGTATAGAAGGTTCGAAGCTGGACAAAAGACTATTAAAATAGAGTCGGACCTATAACCATGCAGGTCGTTAAAAGAGCCGCGGCTGACTACAGGTGGGTGAGGCCGCCTGAGTGGTGCCCCGGTTGCGGCCACTTCGGCGTTTTGCAGTCGTTGTATAACGCCTTCGCCGAGCTCAACCTAGACCCAGCCAACGTGGTCCTGGTCTCCGGCATCGGTTGCTCCTCCCGCCTCCCCCACTACGTGCGCACCACAAGCGTCCACGCCATCCACGGCAGGGCCATACCCTACGCCCTCGGCATAAAGCTGGCCAACCCCTCCCTAGAGGTGGTGGTGGTGGGCGGTGACGGCGACTTGATGGCAATAGGCGGAAACCACCTCCTCCACCTCGGCAGACGCAACGTGGACATGACCGTCATCCTCATGGACAACTCTGTGTATGGACTCACCAGGGGACAGGCAGGCCCCACGTTGCCAGCGGGGATAAAGGTCAAGGCCGTGCCGAAGGCCAACCCACAGGGCGAGATCAACCCGCTCCTCCTCGCCCTCACCGCAGGTTTCACCTTCATCGCCAGGGGTTACTCCTACGACATAAAATACACCACGAGACTCATAGTGGAAGCCATCAGACACAAGGGCTCGGCCTTCGTCCAGATCTACAGCCCCTGCGTCACCTACAACAACGTGATGACGCGGGAGTGGTACGAGAAGAGGATATACAAGCTGGAAGAGGCGGACCCCGCCTGGGACCCCGTGGTCCACGACGAGAAGGAGGTTGACTTAAAGATCAGAAAAGCCCTCGACAAAATCGTCGAAAGAGACAGGTTGCCCCTCGGCATTTTCTACAAAAACGAGCTGGTGCCCACATTTGAGGAGAGATACGAAAGCCTATACGACCACAACTACCGCAAGCTGCCGCCCGCCCTCCAGCCGGTGGAGGTAGACGGCAAATCCGTTGTGGACTTCGAGAAGCTAGTTGCCGACAGACTGCTATAGGCCCCAGCGACAACCAAGCAACCGGACATGTGACCTGGTTACATCATTTCTAAGCCGCTCCGCGGCGTAAGAGTATATAAAGCATATGCGGGACGCGCTACTTGTGTCTTTCAGCTGCGAACCAGGCTGCGCCTTTTGTTGCAGGGCAAGTCCAGTCACAGTCCTGCCCCACGAGGTGTACATGCTACAGAGGCTGGCGGAGAGACTCGGCGTATCAGTCGTCTTCACTCCGGCGTATAAGGTAGCCGACGTCAAGTCTGGGCTGAGGGTTGCGATAAGCTACCTGATGCACCTAGACGAGGAGGGCAAATGCCCGTTTCTCGACGGCGTTAAATGCATGGTGCACAGCCTTTACAAGCCATTGACATGCCGCTCCTTCCCATACCTACCGAAGGTTATCCGCTACGAGCTGGATCCAGTCAGCCGCGAGATACGCATAGACGTAAAGTTCGTCATGTCCACCCTATGTCCGGTGGTTCGCCGGGACCTAACCCCCGCAGATGTCGCTAGGATGTCCAACGTGAAGGTGGCGGTGAAGTACGCGCCGCGGGAGGCCGAGGTCGCCTTGAAGACGCTTGAGAAGAGGTACCTCTACGCTAAGGTGCTTTCGGAGCTGTGGAAAAGAGGGGCGGTCGAGCTCGACGACGAGGGCAAATACCCCTTCTACCCGGTGGTTAACGGCTTCGCCTTTATCCGCAGATTCCACCCCGAGTTGACACTGGAAAAATTGTTAGATTGACGCCAAAGACCCCTTAGTTGCCCACCACACAACTAACTCAAAAGCCTTCCTCTAGACGGCTTGCCGAAGCCATGGCAACCTCACGTGAAAACGCGACAAAGATATATTGGGGGAGGAGAGGGGTTTGTGATGGAACAACTGGCGACGTTGGTGGGACCCTTCGTTGTGGGTCTTCTAGTGGGAGTGCTGGCGAAGAGGATCCTCTCCGTTGCGTTGATCCTCGTAGCGTTGTTTATAGCACTTGCCGCCTTGGGCTACATGTCGCCTGAACAGGTCACCGCGTTGCTCCAGCAACTGGGCTACGCCGCTAAAGACGCGTTAAACAGCGCCATGAGAGTAAAAGATGCCGTACCTTACTCAAGTGTCGCATTTCTAATAGGCCTCGCCATCGGGCTGTGGAAAGGCTAACTACGGAGCCGGAAAACATTTAAGCAAAAGAGCCGTGTCTACCGGGGCGCCGAGGGGACGGGGAGGGCCCGGAGACGGTCCTCCTCTGGAACCTCCCGCACCGCCCGCGGAGGGCGCCGGCGGGCCGCCGAAAGGCGGGGGTGAAAACCAGCCGGCGCCGCGGCCCCCAAGCAGGGCCTGTGAGGCCGCGGCGAGGCCCGGGTAGGGGGTTAGATGGATACCCGTACAGAAGCGGGGGTATGCGGCGCCCCAACTTTATAACGCGGGGGTTTTTTGATAGGTGTGATTTTCGTGGGGTCTCTTGATGGCGTGCCGCGGAGGGTCGTAAGCCTCAACCCCTCTGTTAACGAGTTCCTGGCTCTGCTGGGCGTGGAGCTTGCCGGGCGCGACGTCTTCTCGTACCGGCCCGCGGAGCTGATGAAGGTGCCCGTCGTGGGCACTTTTGTAGATGTAGACCTAGACGCCGTCGCGAAGATAGCTCCTGACTTGGCGGTGCTCTACTACCCGGTTCAACGACATTTAATAGAGAGGCTGGCGGAAGTCGCGAAGGCGGTTGTGGCGGTGCCCACGCCAGTGAATCTGGATCATGCAGTAGCCACGTTTAGGTTCTTTGCCAGGGTCTTCGACAGAGATGAGGAAGGGGATAGACTAGCCGGGGTATATCGCGAGCTGTTTAGTGGATACCCGCTACATGAAGACGTGGTGGCTGTGATCAACCTAGGGGTGTACGACCTCGCCTGTGGCAACTCATATGTAGCCGACGCGCTGACGCGGGTTGGGCTTAGATACATGCGGGGGTTGCCATGTGTCTTTACCCACAGTGAGTCTCCGCCGACAGAGGTGATAAAGAGGGCGGGCTTCGTGGTGTATGAGGCCCGTGGCAGGCGGCCGTATGAACGCGAGATCGCGTTTCTCCGCGGGAAGCCTCACGTGGTGACTCCTAACGACACTCTGGCACACCACGGCCCCTCCCTCCCCCTCGATCTCCGTCTCGTGGCTGAGGCGGCGGCGAAGGGCTTGGAGTTTGTAGAGGCGACCTCCAGCGTCCTTAGGCCTTCTCTAAGAGGCGAGTGGTATCGGCTGTATAGATGAGGGTTGTAGTCGGGATCGACGACACTGACAGCCACATGGGCGGGTGCACCACATATGTAGGCTATCTGCTTGTGAAGGAGGTGATTAAGAGATGGGGCGCCCAGGCGTTTAGAGATTTTCCACGCCTCGTCAGGCTCAACCCCGACGTGCCGTTTAAGACGAGAGGCAACGCAGCGGTTGCGCTCGAACTAGACGTGCCTGAGGGCGATGTCGAGGAGGTGTGGCGGCTGGCTGTTGAGGTGGCTGGGCAACACGCCAGGCGGGAGGGCAAGACAGACCCGGGCGTGGCGATGGCTGTGGGGGAGGTGCCCGGGAGAGCCCAACTACTGTACCGCATGGCTCTTACGCAGGTGGTGAGCATAAGCGCAGCAGATAGGTCAGGCGTGAGGACGTGGGGCGGCAGGGGGAGGGTCGGAGCCGTGGCGGCGGTCGGCGCTGTCTTCCCCAAATCCACCTTTGAGCTACTTGCGTATAGGAGCGGAGAGAGGCTACCCATCCCGCCGAGACTCGTGAAGTTGATGGAGGCGTTAACTCTTCCCTTCACGTTTCACAACCTAGACCGCAGCCGCGTGTTGATAGAGCCCCGGGGACCTGACCCGGTCTACTACGGCATACGCGGACTAACGCCGCACCACCTCAGATATGCCCTACAGCTGATGGAGGCTTGGGGCTTCAAGCCGTCGGGATGGGTCATCTACCGCACCAACCAGGCCACGGACGCCCACGTGGAGCTAGGCGTGTTTTTCGAAGAGCCGCACCCCTACTCCTTCTACCGCACACGTGGCATAGTAACGGAGACCCGCCGCATCAAAGCCCGGCATTTGGTGGGCAGACTCGACAACGGAGTTGCGTTTGTGGTCTACAGGCATCTAGGCAAGCTGGCGTCTGAGCTCGAGAGGTGCGCCGGCTGCGACGTGGTCCTCTACGGCGGCTTGAAGCCTAGGCAGGGCGGCCTCTACCTCTACGTTGAGAGAGCCTACATACTCGGCAGATACGTAAGGGTCAAGTCCAGATGCCCCTACTGTGGCGGGGCGCTTGAGAGCTTGGGAAGAGGCAAGGGGTGGGCCTGCAGGCGGTGCGACACGGTTGTACACACGGCCGCGGCCAGGTGGCTTTACGACGTCTCCATTAGGAGGGCGTTGCTTCCGCGGCCGGGCGAGCGGCGCCACCTCCTCAAGCCGCCTGAGATAGACCCGGCCCTGCCCAACTTCTTCACGCCGCGAGACGTGGAGTGGATCGGCTAGGACAACACGGGCTTTAAGACGGCCTCCAAGACCTTTCGAGACGGCTCAGACAGAGAGGCTAGGTACTGGTCCACCAAGCTCATCACCAGTAGCTTGGGCAGATCCTCCCGCCTCACGCCGCGCGACCTCAGGAAGAACTCCTTCTCCTCGTCCAGCGCAGCGTCTGCAGCCGAGTGTCTCGCGCCTTCGACCTCGCCTGTCTCAACCAAGATGATCGGCTGGGTGTTGGCCACGGCGCCCTCGCCGGCGATGTAGACGACGCCCTCCACCGCGCTGTCGCTCCCAACCCCGCGGGGTGTGATTCTCCCCACTGCGCGTTGAGTCACGAAGGAGCGGTCCGCCGCCACGGCGTACAGCCTGGCGTAGCTGCGGCCCCTCGGTGCGTCGTTTATCATAGACACCACGTGATCTATGCGGCTGTCGCCGAAGCCTAGCTCAAGGCCCACCGCCTCGGCCGACGCCTCCTCCCCAATTATGTACTCCTCCCTCACCGCGTTCATCACACCCCCCACCGCAAGCGGCCGCGCGGACACAGATGAGAAAACCAACAAAGCCGAATGCACATACTGAGGACCGCCCCCCCGCGAGACGAGGACATACTCTACGCCCCCTCTAACCTCGCCCTCCACCACAGCCGTGTGCACAGCCCCGGGTCCGTTCTCCGCATGTACAACGATAGAACCCTCCGCGGACTCCTCAACGTCGAGCACCACGTGGCTCGCCACGTGTCTCCCGGCCGCAGACGCCACGGCCCTAACCACCAGAGGCTCCACCCGGCCTCTCACCCTGACGTAGACAGCCTCCTGGAGGGCAGCGGCGTGGAGAGCCAAGATCCTGCTCCTCACCTCCAGATGTCGAAAGACCTCCGACGCCATCCCCACCTCAACGCCGCTACACGCCCCGGCGCCGGCCAACACGCCGTCTACGAGAACGACCTCGCAGGGGCCTGGAGAGACGGGAGGGACGGCCCTATCCGTCAGCGGCTGGTAACCCTCGAACTTTGCCCAGTCTGTGTAGTACCTAATGGTGGGCGAATCCGCTATCTCCTGCCACGGGAGCTTGGCAGCCAGCTCCACAGCCCGTCGCTTCAACACCCTCAAATCCATAGGGAGAAAACCGATGAGAATTAATAACTACTCACACAGCCGACCGGACAACCGGTTCAGAGCCGCAGAGCCGTCTTCAGCGTCCTCACGAGCTGGAGGTTCATCTCCCTGGTCCCCACGGTGATGCGGACGAAGCCAGCGCCGAGCCTCCCCTCCTCATCCCTCACCCACACGCCGTATTTCCGCAGAAGCCCGGCGAGGCCGGGCGGCCCCCTGGCCAGGACGAAGTTAGTGCGGCTAGGCCACACACGCAGGCCGAGCCGGGGGAGCTCCTCCAGCAGGTAAGAGACCCCCTCCTTCACGACCTTCACCACTTCCTCCACGTACTCCCTCTTATAAAGCGCGGCACGGGCCGCCGCCAGCGACGGAAGCGACACCCTGAACCTAACCGTGTTGTAATGCGTTCTGAAGCCGTCTCCCAACAAGACGGGGGAAATCCTCATGCCGGCCAGCAGAAACGCCTTAGACATGGTCCGCACCACCGCCAGGTTGGGCCAACTCTCCACCAGCTGAGCCGCGGTGACGCCCGAGAACTCAAAATACGCCTCGTCTACAATGGTGGGCTTCCCCAGGGCGAGAACCTCCTCCAGCTGCCGCGGGGAGAGAAGCAACTGGCCGGTGGGGTTGTTCGGGTTGTCCATATACACGGCGTCGGCCCCCTTGGCGACCGCCAGAAACTCCGCCAAATCAAGCCTAAACTCGTCCCCCCTCAGCGGCGTTCTCACCAGCAAGACGCCGAAAAACTGCGCCTGGTCCTCCAGCAGGAAGTAGGTGGGGCTCACAACGGCGAGGCTCCTCACCCACCGCAGAACCCCCTCGAAGAAGTCGTCGGCGCCGGGAAACAGCCAGACACGGCGCGGGGACACCCCGGCGTACTCCGCGTAGAGACTCCTCACCTCTTCATAAAGCTCAGCCGGCTGATACCAGTTAGCCACCGCCAGCGCCTGCCTAGCCGCGTCAAGCACGTGTTGCGGAGGCGGGATGGGCACCTCGTTTTGGTCAAGCTTAAGCACCCCCGCAGGCGGCGGGAGCATGCCACTACGAAAAAACCCCTTATAAAAATACACTACCTCGTGTCTTTACACATATAAGGTCCACACCTCCCGTAACCCAGCTTCCTGAAGTAAGGCCTAGCGCCCACGCCGCTTATCACCGCCACCCTAGATATGGAGAACTCCCTAGCCGCCTCCTCAGCCCTCTCCATGAGGGCCCTCCCGAGACCGACGTGTTGCCACCACAACCCCCTCTCCCCCACGGGGACCTCGGGGCCGTAGACGTGTAGCTCCCTCACAAGCGCCGTCTTGCCCACAAGCTCAGGCCTGTATGGCGTATGGGGTACCCTCAGCCGCAAGATGCCGTAAAGCGTGTCGTCGGGCCCCACCGCCTCGAAAAACAGCTCCACGCCCCGCGACGCCTCGTACTCCAGCCTCCTAATCTCTATAGGCCCCGGCTCCACCAACACCCCGTTGGCGAGCCTCACGCCGACCTCCCTACACCTAATCTCCACACACCTCAAACCAAGCCTCTCCATATGCCTAAGCACCGCCTGCCTCATGTTACCCCACCTCGGCCCCTCCACCACGTGGTGAAGCGGTATGTCCCGGCCAAGCCTCATGACCCGGGCCCACCTCGGCACCGCGGCGTAGATCTTAGCCAAGAGATCAAACCACGTCGCCTCGTCGTAGCTCCGGTAGGCCCCCCTCCGCCACTCCTCAAAAAGCTCCGTCCCCGGCACTACATACGTCGGGTAGATCTTGACGCAGTCAGGCATGAAGTCTGGGTTGCTAAAAACCTCACGCACCATCTCCAAATCCCTATCTGGGTCGCCCCCCGGAAGGCCGGGCATCAGGTGGTAACACACCTTATAGGCCGAGTCTTTCAAAAGCGCAGTGGCCCGCGCCACATCGGCCACTCCGTGGCCCCTCCTCACCCTAGCCAACACGTCGTCGTAGATAGACTGAACCCCAAGCTCCACCCTAGTCACGCCCAGCCGCAGAAGGCGGTCAACCTCCTCCTCGTCTATAAAGTCCGGCCGCGTCTCCGCAGTCAACGCCACCAGCCGAATAGACGCCCCCTCGTTCCTCAGCTGCTCCCGCTCCAAATCAGGCGAGGAGTCGGCGCCAGGCCCCCACTCCGGGAAGTCGTTAAGAGCCTTGAAGACGTTAGCCACAAACCACTCCCTATAGCTATGCGGCAACGCGGAGAAGGTCCCACCCATCACCACCACCTCCACCTTAGACGGCGCGTGGCCGTTTTCGAGATACACCTTTATGCGCCCAGCCACCTGCCTATAGGGATCAAACCCGCTCCTGGCAGCCCTGAGCACCACCGGGCTATCCGGCAGGTAAGACTTCGGCGCGCCCCGCGCCTCCGGGCAGAAGATGCACCTGCCGGGGCAGGGAAGCGGGTGAGTCATCACGGCGATCACATGGACGCCGCTTGCCATCCTAATAAACCGCAGAGGCTTCTCCACGGCGGGAAACAGCTATAAAAATAAAAAACTATATACACGCCATGTGGCCCCTCCTCATCCTCATGGCCGCGACGGGCGCCGTGATATACCTAACGCTCAGACTTCTCAAACCCGTAAAGGTCACCGCGAGGCAGGAGGCCGAGGCCGAGGCGGCGGTCCTAGCCGAGCTGATAAAGAGAGGCCCCCTCACCCCGGCCCAAATAGCCGAGAGGACCAGGCTAGATATCGGCGAGGTAGTCATGGCCCTCCAGAGGCTGAGGAGGGAGGGGCTCGTTGACGCAGTCGAGAGAGACGGCGCCGTCCTCTACGTATGGACTGGGCAAAGATAGCCCGGGACGCCTACCTAGCCATCGGACGCGAGTACGGACCCACACGGCGGAGGCCGATGCCGGTGGCCGACTTCGCACGCTTCGGCCCCAGGGCCCTAGACGTGGGCGCGGGCACCGGGGCACAGCCGGCGTATCTAGAGCACGAGCACCCCCACGTGGTGCATTGCGACCTCGACAGACGGCTGATGCCCCACGGCGACACCGTGGAGTGTGAAGCCACTATGTTGCCGTTTAGAAACGGCGCCTTCGACGTGGCGTACCTAATCGCCGTAATACACCACATGCCGCCCCACGCCGCCGCAAAGGCCCTCGCCGAGGC
>DAITPC010000009.1:0-6880 GCA_036833835.1 Pyrobaculum sp.
GAGGAGAAGGCCGAGAAGCTTATACAGTATCTACGCCAGGAGGGGGTTATATGAAGACGCTGGTGGTCTTCCCCAACAAGGAGCTCCTATACGCCGCGTCTACGCTCAGTGGCGAGGTCGCCGCGTTGGTATTCAGTCAGAAAGAGGCCGAGGCCGTGTCGGGAAAAGCCCACAAAATCTTCATCGCCGAGGTTGATCCCAGGCTCCCAGATGCCGTGGCCGAGGCCGTGGCGAAGGCGGCGGCTGGCTACGACCTCGTGTTGATGCCGTCTACCAAAAACGCCAAGACAGTGGGAGGCATGGTTGCGCAGAAGCTCGGCGTGGAGTTTCTGACAGATGTGTTGTCTATTAAGGTAGAAGGCGGCATCCTCACCGCCGAGAGGTACGTTTTTGGCAACAAGGCAGTAGCCGCTGTGCAGGTGCCATTGCCTGCCGTCGCCACGGTGGCGCCTGGGCGGTTCCAAGGGGAGCCCCCCGCCGTGCAAAGCGCCGTGGAGAAGCTGGCGCTGGCCCCAACGTCTAGGCTGAAGATAGTGGCTGTGGAGGAGAAGTCCAGAGGCGCCGTGCGGTTGGAGGAAGCCGAAATAATTGTGTCGGCGGGCAGAGGCTTCAAGAAGAAGGAGGATCTGCAGATGGTCTTCGAAGTGGCCAAGGTGCTAGGCGGGCAGGTCGGCTGCTCGCGCCCAATAGCCGCCGACTTGAAGTGGTTGCCCGAGGAGCACTGGGTGGGGCTGTCTGGGAAGAAGGTGAAGCCCAAGCTCTACCTGGCCATAGGGATCTCCGGCCAGCCTCAGCACATAGCGGGGATCCTAGACAGCAGGATAATCGCCGCCATAAACAACGACCCCTCAGCTCCCATATTCCAAAACGCGGACTACGGCGTGGTGGAGGATCTGTACAAGATAGTGCCGATATTGATCAACAAACTGTCGAAACTAAAAGGGCAGTAGTTTTTCAGCAGAGGTCTCCTCTTCGCACCTCAACGTTGCGGCTTTGGGTCCTCACGTACACCTCCTAATCCTCAGCTCATCCCCCGGCCTCAAGCCGTAGGTCGCGGCGGCGTTTCCCATGACTACCGCGAGCTCCAGATAACCCTCGCTGTTGATAAGCAACACCGCCTCGCCGGGGGACGCCCTGCCGTAGGTCTCCACATATCTAGCCCTCACGATGCCGCTGGGCGTCTCGACGCAGAGGAAATCCCCCACAGAGGCCACCCTGTTTACCTCCTCTCTCACGCCTGTGTAGATGTTACCGAAGCGATCCACGTAGATCACGCGCGAGTGAAGAGTCTCCCCCTCCAGCCGGGCCCCCGGGAGCTCCAGCCTCCTCCACGTTGACACGGAAACGCCAAGAAGCCGGGGCTGAATGCCTAGGGAGAGGTAGGCGGCTACCGGCGCGAAGACGTCGCGGCCGTGGAACGTCTTGGACACCTCCGGCAACCTCGCCGTTATGCGGTAGACCTCCTCCACGCCGTCTTCCTCAGCAGCAGGCATGAGGAGGCCGTTGTCGGGCCCTACGAAGAAGTAGCGCCTGGTCTTAACTATGAGAGGCGCCCGCTCCGTCCCCACCCCCGGGTCGACCACGGCTAGAAATATGGTTCCAGGCGGAAACCATCTATATGCGGCCTTCAAGACGAAGGCGCCTGTTGCCACGTCTTGCGGAGGCACCTCGTGTGTTATGTCCACTATTTGTGCCCGCGGGTTTATAGACAGTATAACACCTTTCATCACCCCCACGAAAAAGTCCTTAGTCCCGAAGTCTGTAACTAGCGCGATTACCACGGTTTTTACAAGGTTTTTAAATATGTACACAGCCCCCGGCGTGGAGGTAATAAACAAGGCTAAACTTCCCTACATCTACTCCGCGGAGGAGCTGATCTCCATGTTTCTCACGACCTACGGGAGGGAAGAGGCCAGGGGCTCCACGGCGGAGCCCGCCTTCGTGAAGCAGAAGAGGCTGGAGATAAGACGCGTGGTGGCCTCCGGCAAGACCCTCGCCTCTACCCTGAGAGAGATGGCGCTTAAGATGCCCTTCCTCGACAAGCTACACCCGTTCTACAGGGATCTAATAGACGTGTCCTTCGGCACGCAGATGTATAAACACGCCGTAGCTAAGGTGGGCAGGGCGCATCTCGCCGTCAAGGCCATAGCCAAAGAGACCATCACAGCGGTGAGGACCGCGCCTGACAAGAAGGCGCTTCTGGAGGCGAGGAGGATGTACAAAGCCAGAATCATCGACCTCATAAACGACCTCAAGCCCGAGCTGGAGAAGCTGAGGGAGATCGTGGCGTTTCTTAGGAGGCTGCCCTCCATAGACCCCATCCTCTTCACCATAGTCGTCGCCGGAGCCCCCAACGTGGGGAAGAGTAGCTTCGTCCGATGCGTCTCCACGGCGAAGCCCGAGGTGGCCGAGTATCCCTTCACCACTAAACAGATACACCTGGGCCACATAATCCTCAGGGGGGACAAGGTGCAGGTTATTGACACGCCGGGCCTTCTCGACAGGCCGCTCAGCGAGCGCAACGCCATAGAGAAGCAGGCAGTGCTTGCCCTCCGCCACCTCGCCGGCGTGATACTCTTCCTTGTGGACCCCACCCCCCACAGCGGGTTCAGCCTAGAGATGCAACACAACCTCCACAAGGAGATAACCTCAAGCTTCCAGGCCCCGGTAATTGCCGCGTTGAACAAGGTGGACATAGCCACGCAGGAGGAGCTGGAGCGCGCGCGTAAGCTCTTCTCTCCAGTAGCCGAGATCTCAACCCTAGACTGCCGAGGCGCGAAGGAGCTGGTTGACCACATCCTCCACAAATACTACGTCCCCGCCGCACTTGAAAAGCTACGCGCCACCCGCGCCAGCTAGCGGCTGTAGCCCACGCCCTCCACCTCTATCACGTGTCTCGGGCCGGCTCTTTCCACCTTGAACTTTACGGGGAGGAACTGCTCCACGATGTAGATGTTGGTCTGGAGGTGCAGCGTGACCTCCGGCGTCGACAGCCTGCTACGGCCCTCCGCAAGCGCCATGTAGACCACCGCCATATCAGCCATGTGGGGATCCAGCGACGCGCCGGACTTAAGCACCGCCGCCAGCCTCTCCGCGGCCTCGCGGCCCACCGCCTCCGCCGGCTTCCCCCGCTCGCCGAGGGAGTCGCCGCCCACCACGTTGTCTCTGTCAGAAACCGCCCACACCACCACGCCGCTGCCAGGCCCCAACCCGTCGTTCCGCACCTCCACAGCTATGTCGGCGCCGTATCCTAGCCCCGCCAGCACCTCCCTAGCCGCCTTTGCCTGCCTCTCGGCGATGTGGCTAGGCAGGTTGACCGCATGGGAGATCCCGGCGATCTTCGCCACTTTGCCGAACTCCGGCGAGTCCACCGCGGTTAGCCGCTTGACGGGCTCAGCCCTAACCACAACCCTACCTCCCCCACGCGGGTAGTGGCCGCGCCTGATGAGCTCTATGGCGATTCTGCCGCCGAAGCGGGCCACGACAGGGGCAAACACATGCCGCATGTAGTCGATGGGGGGCGCCCAAGCCACGTCTGTGCCGCCAGTTATGGTCAACGTGGTGGGACACGGCGCGAAGAGGAGCACGGGGGTCAGCGTCTGGATCACCAGCGATACGCTGCCGGCTGTTCCGATGTCTATGTTGAAGGAGCCGCACTTGAGGGCTCGGGGCTTGAAGAGGAGCCTGGTGGAGCCCTTAACCGCCCCCTCAGTTTCGGCGTCTGTAAGCGCGGCCGCCGCCAGCACGCCGGTTAGGTGCTGGGGCTGGAGGCCGGGGTTCGCCCTCTTTGCCCTTATGTTCACCACCTCCACCGGTTTGCCCAGAAGCGCGGACATGGCGATGGACGTGCGGAGTATCTGCCCGCCCCCCTCCCCGTATGAGCCGTCTATGCGCACGGCCATGGGGCGAACAATCTCACACATTTAAAAACCCGAGCTATGGCTCTGCCATGGGTGAGGAGGTTCACATAGGCGCGACCGCCGTAGGCATAAAGGTTGACGAAGGCGTCGTGCTGGCCGCAGAGAAGAGGGTGTCCTATGGCTTCTACACCCTTAGCAAAACCGGCAAAAAGGTGTTCATAATCGACGACAGGCTCGCCATAGCCTCAGCTGGCATAATCGCCGACATGCAGACCCTAGCCAAGATTCTGAAGCTCAACGCGCGGGCCTACGAACTCGACATGAAAAGGAGGCCAACCGTAAGAGCCATGGCCAAGCTACTGTCTGTGGTCATGTTCAGCCGCCGCTTCATGCCCTTCTTCGCAGAGGTGCTAGTCGGAGGCGTAGACGAGGAGGGATCCCACCTGATTGTTATGGACCCGCTGGGAAGCCTGATAGAGGACAACTACGCCGCGCTCGGCACCGGCGCGAAGGTGGCCATAGGCATACTGGACTCCTCCTACCGCCCAGACATGTCTTTACAAGACGCCAGGAAGCTGGCGGTGCAAGCAATAAAGGCGGCTATCGAGAGAGACCCCGTCTCGGGAGGTGGGATAGACATCGCGGTGGTGGATAAAACAGGGGCGAGAGAAGAGGAGGTGAAGATACAATACATACTCTAGTTCGCCCACGACCCGAGCCCCCCACAACTCGACGTCGTGGGTCCCGCACATCCCTGAAGGCCCCGTTGGCCTCCTCACAGCTCAGAAAACCCCGCCCTCTTCACGCAGTCTGGACAAAAAGAACGTAGTACATAACTTAAAGGTTTCCAGCGTGAAGGCCCATATGTCAGAGAGGGGTGAGACCACCGTCAGAACCCCTAACCACCGTCATCCGGCTCAGACGCGCCGGGAGGGAATGTCTTCACATGTGGGTGGATCCATGTGCATGGAAACCTTCCCGTACGAGAAGCCCTCTAAGGATCGGCAAAGAGTACGGCCTCTACTGAGGAAATCGGAGGCCACTGGCGTACGCGGAGTCTTCATCGAAGCCCAGACGGGCCGCTCAACCCCATATTTGCCACAGAGTCGGTTTTTAAACTTTACAGAAGAGAAAAACTTATAAAGAGGTGATTCTTGTGAATACGCCCCTAACCCGGCCATAGGCGCCGGTGCTACGCCCGGTCTCATCAGAACCCGGAAGCTAAGGCCGGCGCCGCGGACGGGAGTACTGGGGTCCGCGAGGCCCCGGGAAACCGCCGTGCTGGGAGGGGGCTTGCTTCTCTTGAAAGTCGAAAAATAGGGGTTTCACGGGATGTGGTGATATTATATACTTTATTGCTAAGTCCGGAGCCGCCTTGATTGAAAGTAAAGGACATGTCTACCGATGAGTCCCCACGGGTGGAAGCCGCATTCAGGACCGTGGTTAGGACAAGACGTGATCGCATTGCTAAGGGGGGTTAGCCACCCTTACCTCTGTGATGTAGTCTACCAACACCTCGAAGTTCCACGCCGTGGCGGGCGCGCCGCGTTGCACGGAGAACTTTGCAACGGCCACTAGGTAGCCGCCGCAGAATACGTCGATACGGTAGTCGGTGGCGGGGGCCTGGTAGAGGAAGACGGAGCCGTCTGACGCTGTGTATGTAAAGAGCTGGAGCCACCTGCCTCCCGTCAGCACATCTACAACCCGAGCGTAACAGCCGGAGACTGGGCGAGCGCCCCTCTCCCTCACTGTTATGGTAATGGGGTACACCCAGGTCCTGACCTTGCCGCCTGTGGGGTGCCCCAGCTCCGCCAAGTCGCGGGCAACGGCGCTGTCGTATACCCAGATCACCCGGCCCGAGACCACCTCTTCAAGCGACGCCACGCCCCAGGCCACCCTTAGGGTGAAGCCTCTCTTCCAGGGCACGCCGTAGAGGAGATCCCCCCTCGCCACGTAGCTGAGGGCCACGAGACGCCCATCTTCGTCGTAGACGGCCACTGTGCCGTAATCCAGCGGCCTGTCGTTCCAGTCCCTCACCTCAAGAGCCGCGGCCAACGCCGCGAGGAGGAAAAGCGCCAGGAGAATCTTCATGGCGGCGTGCGGGTACTGTTAAAAATGCTTTTCGCCGGTCCTCCGTGAGGATCCTCTTGTTCGGCGGGCTCGGCTTCATAGGGGTAAACGTGGCCGAGGTCCTCTCGGGTCACGAGCTTTATATAGCCCACAGGCCCGGCGCCAGGGAGAAGAAACGCGATTTGGCGGATTTCGCGTCTAGGTTCGCCTCGCTACTGGAGTACAGAGAGCCGGGGGAGGCCCTGGCGGCCGTGAGGCCAGAGGCTGTGATTAACCTCGTGGGGGAATACTTCGGGGACCCCCAGACGCTTTGGGAGGCAAACGCCGAGTTCCCCCAGCGCCTCTGCGAGGCGGCGAAGAGGCTCGGCTGGCGGGGCAAGATCCTCCACTTCTCCGCCGCGACAGTCCGCGGGCCCGTCGGCGACGTCATCACGGAGGAGCCCCAGCACCTTAAGGGCATTCAGCCCGTCTCAGACTTCGACAGGTCCAAAGCCGCCGGCGAGGAGGCCGTGGCGAGGTGTTTCGACGACTGGGTAATTATAAGACCCACTCTGGTCTACGGCAGGTTCAACGCCCACCCGGAGTGGGTAGCGCTGACTAATATGGTGACCCGCGGCTTTGCGCCCATGGTAGGGGCTAGGGTTTCCGCCATATCCGTTAGGGAGCTGGGGAGGGCGGTTCGCGCCGCCCTGCCGCTGTCTAGGGAGTACTTCTTCGCCACCGAGTGCCAGCCGAGGCCGCTGTCTGACTTCGTCAAGGCCATAGCAAAGGCGTTGGGAGTGCGGGCGGTTCCTGTGCCGATTCCCAAGGCGCTTCTCAAGGTGGCGGCGCCCAGAGACCTCAAGAAGCACATGCCGTTTCTAGACAAGGCCTTCAGTTGCGAGAAGATGAGGAGACTTCTGGGCTTCGTGCCGGAGCCCCGCTTCGAGGAGGAGGTGGCGGAGATGGCG
>DAITPC010000009.1:6980-19775 GCA_036833835.1 Pyrobaculum sp.
TGGAGAAGTTCCTTCAATGGCTCTCCAAGGAGGTGCCCGTTGTATACAAGCCCTATATCCAGTAATCCTTAAATACTGAGGGGGCCGGTAGGCTATGAGTTTTGAGAAGAACCTCCTCGAGAGGATCGCCTCCTACATCCCCGGCTACGCGGGGTACAAGGAGAAGGAGGTGCGGAGGGAGACAGACGCCCTCCTCAGGAGGCACGTCGTCTCCATCTTGTCCTCGGCGGCCGCCCAGCTGGTGCTTAGCCCCACAGACGCGAGGGTCGTGGCGGCGAACCCCGACGCGAGGTTTCTCTGGGACTCGGTGAGGGCGGCGCTGGACAAGGTGACGCAGAAGATAGACAAGGCGCCCCACGGCTACTCCGGCTTCTTTGACCTGGTGAAGGTGGACGAGGCCGTGCTGGAGCGCGTCTACAGACACGACCTGACTCTGGTGGAGGCGGCCAAGAAGGCGGCGGACGCTGTGGCTTCCCTAAAAGCGCTTAAGCCGGGCACGGCGGAGTGGGCCGACGCCCTTAGGCAGATCCTCGCGGCGCTCCAGGGCCTTGACGCGGCTGTAGACGAGAGGAACAAGATCCTGAAGGGCATAGCTGAGGCGCCTCCGCCCGTGTGGGAGAAGCCGGCTGGCGGGGAGAAGAAGAGAGGCCTCCTGGACCGCCTCTTCAAGAGGGGCTAAACGCCGTGTCTAGGTACAACATGAGGAGGACCCCCATTATGAAGCCGAAGGTGGGATACGCCTTCCTCCTCCCCTCAGCGTAGATCTCCGGGTACAGCTCTGCTACGGTCACATACAGCATCGCGCCGCCCGCCACCCCCATGGCGAGCCCCAACATGGAGGGCAGACCAGCCGTCGCGACGCCGGAGACAACGGCGGCCCCGCCCTCGACCAACGCGCTGAGGACCCCCACCGCCACGGCGGTTCTCACCAGCTGGTACCGGAGCAACGGCATCACCACGGCGACGCCCTCAGGCACGTCTTGTATCGCTATGGCCAACGCCGTGACGAAGCCCAGCTCAACGTGGTAGGCCGTGGAGACCCCCACCGCGAGGCCCTCTGGGATGTTGTGGATGGTTATGGCAAGCGCCACCAGCCAGCTCCTCTTCACCTTATTCGCCAGCTCTGGAGGCCCCTCGTATCCGCGCATTAGGTGTTCATGCGGCGTAAAGAGGTCGAGTAGCCGGATAAGCGCAACTCCACCCAGGATGCCCAGCCCCACCTGCCAGAACCCCCACCCCTCCACGCCGGGGAGTATCAAGCTGGTGAAGCTTGCCACCAACATGATGCCACCTGTGAAGCCGAGGCCGAGGTCTAGAAGCCTCTCGTCGCCTCTCCTCAACAACGACAGCAACGCCAGCGGCACCCCCAGGAGAGTCCCCACAGTGACTATGAGGGCGTTCTGTAGAAACGGCTCCACGGAGACAGGGCGCTCGGAGTTTAAATATTTAAACCGACACACCGGGGACACAATGCCACAGGTAATTCAGTGGGTGAACCCCAAGGAGGGGGAGATCATATGGCGCTACCCCGTGGACAGGATCGAGTGGGGCGCCCAGCTCATCGTGGAGGAGTGGCAGGCCGCCGTCTTCATGAGAGACGGCAAGGTCTACGACGTCTTCCGGGCGGGCCGCCACACCTTAACCACGGCGAACCTCCCCCTCCTAACCCAGGCCCTGACCAGGGTGGCCGGCTTCGACAAATCCCCCTTCACGGCCGTGGTGATCTTCGTCTCGCTGAAGCAACACCAGCTTCCCTTCGGCGGCAGGGGGCAGACTGTGGAGCTCGCGCCGATACAGTTCTACGGCACGGCGTGGTTCCGCGTCGCCGAACCTGCGCTCTTCGTCACCCAGGTGGTGGGGGGACAGAACATATACACCACAGACGACCTCCAGAGGTTCCTAAGGGGCTACTTCAACGAGCTCCTCATGGCCGAGCTATCTAAGCAATCCATCTTCACGATATACGGCAACCTAGACCAAGTGAGCTTCATCGCCAAAAACGTGCTGGACCCCAACATGAGGCGCCTCGGCCTGGAGCTGATAGACGTCAAGTTCGAAGGTCTCGACGTGACGGACCCCGTCTGGAGAGACCGCCTCTTCTACATAAGAGCCACCGGCGTCAACCCCGCCGAGTACCTCCGCATGGAGACCGTGCAGAAAGCCGCCGCAGAGCTAGGCAAAAGCCCCGGCGCCGCCGCCGGGACCGGCATAGTGCTGATACCACCCCTCCTATGGCCCCAGCAGACCCAGCAACCAGCCCCCCAGCCGCAACAACAACCCGCCGCGGTGGGCGCCGCCGTCGCCGCCGCGTCTCAACAAGGCGTGCGGTGCCCCCAGTGCGGCTACGTGAATCCGCCGGGCGCCAAGTTCTGCATCAACTGCGGCTACATGCTTGGGAGGAGGTGCCCCCAGTGCGGCTCAGTCAACCCGCCCGAGGCTAAGTTCTGCATGAACTGCGGAGCCAAGCTGGAATGACGCCGGGCGAAACCGCGGCTGCCGTGGCGGCGCTGGCGGTGGGGATATACCTAATAGCCGCCTCCCTAGGCGCAGTGCAGCTCGCCGTGAACCAGCTGGTGGGCCTTGCCGTCGGCGTCTTCGGAGCGGCTTATATCCTCGCCGGGCGCACCAAGGAGTCGGCCTTCTGGGGCGGCATCTTGGCCATGCTCGGCGTCGCCGTGGCCGCGGGCGGAGGGGCCCCGCCCTTGTTCGTCTTGGGGATGGTGCTTGTCTTCGTGGCGCTCTTCGCCCTAGTGGCCGGGAGGAGATGACGCTGTATCTCGCCATCGGCGGAGGCGGAGACGTGGTGATGGCCGCCGCCCTTGCCGGCGACGAGGCGGTGGGCCAGATCCCCTGGGAGAGATACGTGGTCGACCCCGCGCCGGGCCCGGTGCCGCCAGACGCGCTGAGGGAGGTGGCGAAGGCCGGGGATGGCCTCTACCTCGCGACCCCCCGGAGCTATGTGGAGCGGGGTGGCCGGCGGTTCAAAACCCAGGGCATGTGTGTCGCCGAGGCGCTGAACAAGTCCGTATACCTGGTGGACCCCTACAAGCGGCCCAGCGAGCTGGCGAAGACTCTCGCCGGCTTCGGCAGGGTAATCGGCGTAGACGTCGGAGGAGATGTTTTGGGCGTCGGTTGCGAGGAGTCTCTGGGCAGCCCGCTGGCAGACGCCTACGGCTTGGCCGTCCTGGCGAGACTCGCCGAGAGGGGCGCGGAGGCGGAGCTGTGGGTCATGTCGCCGGGCGCCGACGGGGAGCTTGATAGGGAATACGTGCTCCAGAGGGCAGCAACGGCGGCGCGGTCCGGGGGGCTGATAGGCCTAGTGGGGCTCGCCAGGGGGGAGGTGGAGGTTCTTTCTCGCCTCGTGGAGACCTGCGTCACCGAGGCCTCGGCCGTGGCGGTGCGCGCGTTTAGGGGGGAACACGGCGTGTCAACACTGAGGGGAGGCCTCAGGAAGGTTAAGGTGGATCTCTGCGCCGCCGCCGGCCTCCGGCTGGACCCTAAGGCGGTCCTCGGGATGAATAAGGCGGCCCGGTTGATATACGAAAAGGACGCCCCCATAGACGCGGCCGCCGACCTCCTCCTGGCCGAGGGTATACCCACGGAGCTCCACCTGGAGAAGCTACTGGCGCAGGGCCTCGACGCCCGCGCCGCCGTGGAGGAGCTGAGGAAAAAGAAACGTTGCTAGGCCTTCGCCTCCTGGGCCGACTTAGCCTCCTGTAGCAGTTGCCTATACCTCCCGCCGTCGAAGGGCCTCACCTCGGCGGCAACGCTCTCGATGTTTACCCTTATGGTCAAGGACTGGCCATACACCGTCACGTTCATGTAGACCGTGCCCCCCACTGTCAGCTGGACACCGGCGAATTCGCAGACGTTAGCCACGTAGGTGCCTGTGCCGCTCCCCCGCAGGTCGCCCAGAAGCTGGGCGAAGACCTCGGGCCCCAGGTGCCCCCTCTCCTCGTATAGGGTGCCGGTGTAGCCGAGGTGCGTGCAACGGCCCTTCTCCGCCCTAGTCGCGTTGACGCCGTGGAGGAGGTACAACACGGCGCTGTCTGCCGCCACGGTCTCCGCCTGGCACCGCCCCGAGGCGCAGCTCACTACATACGTCAAGTTCCCCTCAGTGGCGGACTTAAACGTGATCTTCACCGGGCCCTGAGGCGGCAGATACATTACAAACTCGCCAAAGCTGTAGTTCCCCGCCGGCCCCACCCCCACCACATTCCACCCAGTCATCCTCAGCGATACACCCCCAAGATACACCGTCACGGTGGCTGTGTAGTTAACCTCGTAGTTTCTAGCCCCAAATAGTGGTTGCGCCGACGTAGCGGTGGGCTGTTGCGTGGTAGACGTATGAGGGGTCCTCGTGGCAGTCTGGCCTATGGTTGTCGTAGCCTCTGGCGCCGATGTTGCCGGCGGGGACGTCTGCAGCCCGTGAGGAGACGTAGGCGCTGTGATTCCCGCCGCGCCTTGTCTCTGCTGGGCTGTGTGTAGGAAGTAGAGCCCGGCCCCCGCTATGAGGATCAGCACCAGAACCAGCGCAATTTTGCTCATAAAAACGGCAAGAGGCGTTTTTTAAAAAGGTTTCGGCTTCACAGCGAGGCTATCTCCGCCTTTTTTCAAAGGGGCTCTCCCTGCCAAGTACGTCGCTTAGAAGCCTTTCCAGCTCGGCCGCCACCTCGGCGCCTCTGGGCGTCAAGGCAACTAACTCGCCCTCTACCACGTAGCCGCGCTCCACAAGAAACTGGAGGTACTGCTGGAATCTGCCGTAATTCACCCTAGCCAGAGCCGCCAGCCGCGACTTAGGCATGGGCCCTCTCCTGAGCGCGTGTAAAATCCTAGCCACTACGTATATGTCAGGTAAGAAGCCTCCGCGCTCGCTCATAGAACTCCAAAGCCCTACGCACCCCCTCCGCCGAGCTTCCCACAGCTCTCCAAAGCGCGGTTAGCGTTGCAGTAGCCACGGTGTAGCCAGCGGCTACAGCCAAGAAAGCCGCCGTCTCCCACAGAAACGGCATGTAAACTATTCCATCCCTAATTAACACTATGGTAAAAGTCCCGTCCCACTCGCCGCTAGGCACCATCCTCACAACCCTAAGCGTATAAAACGTGGAATTCCCCACAGCCCCCTCCCCTGCCACCTCGACGTAAACCAGCCGCGGCGGGTGGAGAAACATCGCCACAGACAAAACGGTTAGGGCCAGCATCGCCGCTGTCGCCAGCGCCCTCAGCGGGGCGGCGGCTATACAGACACGCCGCCATCTATAGAGAAACTCCAATGCCTCCAGCCCCTCCCTCTGCCCCCCACCTGGCATGAAAAGGATTGCCGCAGCCGCCGCGGCAACCGCCAGATAGCCCCATGGCCCCACCATGCCGCCTAGGTATAATATGTGTAAATACACCCCACTCCACACAGCCGCCAAGCTGGGGACGAGGGACCTCACCGCCGCCGCGCAACGACCTGCCAAAACTGAAACGTCGGACATGGGAAAGACAGAGCCCATATTAAAATCAGAGCTCAAAAACTGCCGCAACGTTCGCAGTCTGCCGCAGAGCACAGTCGGAGGGCCGAACTTGATCCGCCGAGATGTCGATAAACATGTTGTGGCTTTGCCGAGAGTTTGCGATTTGTGTAAACACGGCGAATCGCCTTTGTTGGACGCGGGCTTAGATGTGCTGGTGAAGCTGGGACGTGTTGATACCCAGCGGTTGTCAGTTCTATTGGTGCGGCTGTGTAACCGGCTGATACATCACAGGGTTTAGCGGCGCCTTGCTGACTGTAGTTGGGCTGAGTGTGAAAATTGATAAACGTCGATTTGCCAATGGCCGCTGGACAGCGGCTTGTGCGTTCGCCGAGCCAGGCGCCGATGACCCCAACGCCAGTAAAGTACGCCACCATCTTTAGTGTTCTCGGCATATCTCGCCACGGGCGGCGGGTTATTAAGTTTCATCTACTCAAGGTATGAAAAATTTAAGAATTGGAAAAAAGAGGGTTATTACTGATAATACAGCGTCAGCGTGCCGCTGTATGTAATCGTGTTGGGGCCTAGGTTTAACACCACGGCGTACACCGTTTGAGATGGGTCTATGGGGAACTGTGCCGAGATACCCGAGCCGTAGGTACAGTGCGCCGGGCCTGTTTCCGAGTTCACATCGACATAGTCCACACATATAAGAGATGCCGGTCTTCAGGTAACGTCAAACTCCATAGCCAATACGCCTGAGTAAGGCCCATATCCATCGCCAGTATAGGGCGGTAGATTGCCTGAGATAGGTATGATCACGCGTGTAATTGTGGGCTCTGGGCCTTTCGTCACCTCCACGGCCGGCGGCACAGTACGCACTATTCTAACCACAAAGGTCTCGTTGGTGGCCTCGTTAATAAGCAGGACTTGGTCCCCCATCACTTTAATCGTATAACGCTCAGCGCCAACCGGCGGAGTTGCCTCAGGTATGCGGTCTACCTTCTCCACACGCACAGAATCCACAAAGCGCACGGTCACTTGGCCTACCTCTTTGCCGCTTTTGGGTTCTATGACTTTAATGATGTCGCCCTCCATTTTGATGATGTATTGAGCATTTTCCACATGAGTAACCGCTATCAACGCCACCACAGCCAGCGCTAACATTACCAACGCCGTCGTTTTTAGGGCTTGGGGTTGGGCACGTCTCGCCTTGTTGAGGGAGTTATAAACCTCATCTACTTAAGGTATGAAAAAGCTAAAAAGTGGATATAAGCCCGATGGGCTTATTTCGACCTATTGCGTGTCGAGTCCGCCTTTTATGCGGCTTTGGCCTTAGCCCCCGGCGTAGTTTCGGCGACGAGGAAAGCGCCTAAGACTTGTTGGACTACTCCGTCTGGGCTTCGGCGCTATGTTGAAGAAGTATTTTGCAGTTTACCTACGTAGAGAACCTGGCAACGTAACGGGCCAAGAGCAATAACGTCGGAGGGGGAGGTCTGCCCCGTAGCCTGCATTATTTATTACCATCTTTAGTCTTAGGGGCTCTTGACGTACAGGCGACGACTGTTGCGGCTTGGCGCCCCGCAGATCTTCGGGAGAGGGCAGAGGAAATCGGGCTGATGTTAGTCGCCATAGACTCGGTTGTGGTATTCTGAAATGAGAGCTCTGACCTCGCGCCAACTCCATTGTCTCTTCCACCGCCAGCCCGCAACTGCATTGAAGAATTGCTAAGCCCGGCCAGTGGTTCCGCCATGTCTGCAACGTTGTTGTTAGCAGGGGACGGTTGCATTGATGCCGTCGGGGTGGTGTAGCTTAAAGGCCCCGCGCGGCGTTTTAAGCGCCGCTCCTCTGCAGACGCGGGGCCCTCGGCCATATTCGCCGATCGGAAGCGCGGCAGCCAATGGCGGTATGGTGCAAATGTAACGCCGAGTCCCGCAAGCGGGGGTGGCTGATGAGGGCTAATAAGGGGGTCGAGGAAAAGGGGGTGTTATTTTATCGGCTTTACGTGTACCATATCTGTGTACTTCAGCAACGCCTTCAGTGCTGCATCTAGCTTCTCTTTCGCGACTATAGCCACCACTCCCTCCCTCCTTACGCCGTCTAGAGCGCATGCATCTACGACGAAGTGCTCATACCAGCTGGGGCCTAGGGGCTTCAGCGGGAGCTCCACGTATCTGGGAAGCTCTACAGGCTTTATAGTCTTGTTCTCGGGGTAGATGAAGAATCTAACCGTTACGTCTACGGCCACCTTAGGCCTCGGCGGTCCGTAATACGTCCCGTTGCAGAAAGGCACGGCCAAGGCGCCGTAGGCAAGGGGTATGTCGAAGAGATAGTCCAACAGTATTTTCTCCACCGATAACTTTGTCAGTATGTCCACCTCGTCGCTTTGTAGCACCTGCCAAAGCACGTCCTCTAAGTTGTCGCCCTTGAATCTAAGCGTCTTAGAGCGGTCGCGGTATATCAGCACATACGGCCTACCCGCTCGTTCCAGCCGGAGACAAGGCGCCTCCTTCACGGTGCCGTTAGGTAGCCACCAGGTCCGGCCTTCGCAGGGCATAGAGAGCGCCCGTAGCGCTGCAGATCTGCCGTCTTCTACAGCGATAGACACGTGCCCAACCCAAGAAGCCCACACTGCATGCTCCCGAAGCTCTCCTAAAACCGCATCGAAGCTCCCAAAAGGCCCTAAATACGCAAGCACTAGATAAAGCTCAGCCCCGCGCCCGCTAACCCCCAGGGCCGCGGCTACGGCAACGGCAATGGCCGCCAGCGCCGCCCCGACGAAGATGGCCGCTTGCCTAGCCATAGTATAGCGAGACCGTAAATCTTGTGTAGTAAGACGGCTGTACTATGCAATTGTTCCTTACCTCCACTATGAGATAGCCGCTGTAGTAAGGATTCGGGTAAAAGCCCATAGACTCTCCCCAGCCTAAGCATGCAACGGCTCCTTGTTGATAGCCGGGGCTCACTATATAGATGGCATAAAGAAGCTTTCCCCCTCCGGCGGCAAAGGCCGGGGGCGTACAGTAAGGGCGAGGGTATGGGATTAAAGAATCCACACGTAGAGATACATAATACGGCGAACCCACGTTAAGAGGGCCCCAACGTGCCGAAGTTGTCACACACCCCTCAAGTGTATATCTCACTATGATCAATGAGTACACCACTGCCACCACAACTGCTAACGGCGCCAGCGCCGCTATTTTTACGAGCTGGGGTTTAGACATGTCGCGCCTTGTGGCTGGGGCTATAAACCTTATGTACTCCAGGTATGAAAAATTTAAAAAGCGGATGCAGGTAGGGGCGGGCAGCAGGCGGATCGCCTGAGCAGTTCCGACCTGGTGGGCTTCTGGCTCGTGGCGCTTACGTGGAGTTGAGGCGCTGTTTTGACTTACTGGTGCCGAGTCAGCCCGACTTATTCGACTCCGACGTATACTTCACGCCTGACGACGCCGCGCAGCTGGCTGCCGCAGCTGGAGACGACGGCGTGGCCACCAGCTACCGCTTCGTCGTGGGAAGGAGGTTCTGGGAGTGGGTAGCCGCGGCGGCCAGCGACTTCGGGTTTGTGTTCATGGGACTCGGAAGGTACATATGGGGAGGCGCCGTGGCGGGCAGGAGGGACGTGCTCATGAAGGTGTTGATGGGCGCCTCCAACGCGGTAAGCGACGATATGTACGCCACGGCAAGGGCTAGGTCTCTCGGCGTGCCCATACGCTTTAAGTACCTAAGGCTGATAAGCCCCCCACCCTCAGGCGATCCCCGCTCGGTGTTCAAATGGCTTCTGAGGCAGTACGCCATAGGCGCCAAGCTGGGCCCCACGGTGGTCAAGCTGGGCCTCGCCGCAGTTGCCGCCTGGCTAGCCGCCTGGGCTTTCTACCCACACGTCCTGCTGATGTATGCGACCGCCGGCTACATCCGCAGAAAGGCGCTGGGCGTCCCAGTCACGCCGCTCTATATACCTGCCGCGGCGGTGGCGTACGCGTACACCCTAGCCGCCATAGTCCTCGGATTCCTAGCCGAGGAAGTGGAATGGCGTGGACGAAAAATACGGCTCAACAGCAGATGACGGCCCGTAATCAGCTGTATCCGTCTCTCCTTTGTGCAGCGGCGCTGTGTGGGCTTGGCCCTCGTAGCGCCAGTGTAGTTGCGAGGTCCCGGACCACGCCGGAGGCGTTAACCACGGCGCCACGCAAAGGCGGGGCGCCAACATCGCAAGTGCCCTCAGAGGCGGCGCCGCCGTTGCCGTAAGTAGCACTATTCTCATCTCACGGGTTGGGCGCCGCCGTCTGGCCTTAAGCCTGCGTAAACGAAGTACATCTCGCTACAGCTTTGTCTCCGTGTGGAACCGCCCTCTCCTCGCCGTGGCGAATGCGGCGAGTCTAAAGGCGGCGCCTGTGCCAGCTATTGCGCCGCCCAGGGCTCCCAGTTGCGGGTGGAGGCTTATCCAGAGGGCCGTGAGGGCGCCTAGGGTTGTCGACCCCAGCAGGGCGGCGGCGGCGAAGGCGGCGCCCTGCGCTCTGCCGCGTTTGGAGAGGGGGTACTCCATGTGGAGGACCGTGCCGTCTGCCGCGTCGACGGCGGCTGTGTATCTCCTGCCGCCGTATTGATACTCAAGCCTCCAGAGGGGGTAGTAGGCCATGCCCTCAAAGGTCCAGGCCACGGTCACCCGCATCTTGAAGACGGAGGCGTAGTCCCGCGCCTCCTCCACCACGTCGCCTAGGGCGCGGAAGGCGGTCTCGGGATCGAGGTCGGGCTGGTGGAAGACGCCTATCCTCTCCAGGGACGGCTTGAAGGAGGTTCTCCACCGGACTGGGAACTGGTAGCCCTTGGGCAGCTCCACGGGGGGTTGAGACATGGCCAAAGCCGCTGCGTATGTCTCAAGCTCGGGGAGAGGCTGAAACGTTATGTGGTATAGGTAGAGGGGCACGAAGTGGAGCTCCGCGGCGGTGGGGGCCGCGGCGGGGAGATCGTCGGGGGAGCCCACCGGCTTGAGATTTAGCACCTTGCGGAATGCAGTGGTCTTGTCTACGGTGGGTTTGAAGATGTAGACAGACTCGTAGGTCTTGCCCTCGCTTACCACGGTGCCGCAGTAGGGGCAGACGTAGAACCTCCTGCCTGGAGGCGCCTCGTACTTGGCGCCGCAGTAGGGGCATTGCATCATGCCTCCACCCTCCTGCTCTTCAGTAGGCCCCCGGCGGCTAGATACGTCAGGACCGCCCCGCCGGCCAGCGCAGCGGCGCCCATGACCAAGTCTGTGTAGAGGAGGGCGGAGGACAGCCCGCCCAATAGCCCGCCGGCGGCAACCGCGCTGAGGAGGCTGGCGGTTCTGTGCTCTGCGAAGGCCGGCTCCTCAGCCACGACGACCCTGCCGTCCCATCCGGCCACGTAGTAGTGGTAGTAGGAGCCTCTGTAGAGATACGGCACCACCCACAGGGGGAGGTAGGTGAGTCTAGACGTCTCGAGGCGCTCAACGGCGTAGTCCACCGCCTTGTCTTGGATGAAGGTGGCGGCCAGGAGCGCGCCCACGGCGGCTCTGGCCCTGGCTGAGGCGTCCTCATTCACCTTGGCCAGGAGGCGGGGGATAACCGCTCTCACCGCCTTTGCCTTGGCTCTCTCGGGCGTTATCTCGGCGGCGAGGAAGGCGTCTGAGGTCTGCTGGACTGCCTCGGCCAGGGGCTTGGGCTCCGGCGCTGTGTTGAGGAAATGCTCTGCGAGCTTATCCACGGAGAGGCCCCAGGCTGCGCGGCGGGCCAGGACCGCCACGACGTCAGAGAGGGACACCCGCCCCGCGACCCGCACCACCCGGGTCACCGCCCTGGTCCTGGGCTGGCCCTTGACGTATACGGTCTCAGTGTAGGTGACCACCACCGTGGCTTGGTAGTCAGCGGAGAGCTTCACGTCGACGAAGTAAAAGGGGAGGTAGAGGAGGTCGGGGCTGGAGAAGTTAATGTCAGATATCCTCCACCGCAGGTTCACGTCGCGCCTGGTTCTCTCCACGGCTCTTTTCACAATCTCGGAGCTGGAGAGGGTGGGGACCGCCAGAACGTCGGAGGGGTTGCCCACGAGGAAGTTGGGCCTCCCGCAGTATCTACACACGACAACCACGGAGTCGGGGGTTACGTCTAGGGGGGCTCCGCAGTAGCTACACCGCACGGAGGGGGAGGCGCCACAGTTATTAAAGGTTGCGTATCTCGGGGCGTGGAGCTGGAGACCTTCGCGTGGATTAGGGGGACGAGGGCAGCCTTTGATCTTGCCAACAGCGGGGTCGCCAGGCTGGAGGTGCCGGCTTCGGCCGAGGCCCCTCCGCTGGAGGAGGTCATGGAGTCGCTGTATGGCGTTTCGAGGGGCGAGGTGGTTTTAACCGCAGGAGCGCAGGAGGGGAACTTCCTGGCCTTCGCGGCGGTGAAGCCCGAGGCCGTGGTCACTGTGAGGCCGGAGTACGAGCCGATCTACAAGTTGCCGGAGGCCTTCGGGGTGAGGCATTTGGAGGTGGGGGACGTGTGGGAGGCCGAGCTCAAGCCCGGGGCGCTCCTCTTCTTCTCCAACCCAAACAACCCCACGGGACGTTTCTTGTCGCGTAAGGAGCTCTGGGAGCTGGCTGACGAGGCCAGGAGGAGGGGGGCCCACCTCCTCCTCGACGTAATATTCTCAGACTTCGTCACAGACGACCTCTCGGGGTGGCCTCTGGAGAACGTGGCGTATAGCCACAGCACGGACAAGTTCTACACCAGCTATCTGCGGGTTGGGTGGCTCTTCGGCGACAGGAAGGTGGTTGAAAGGGCGCGCTTCCTTAAGGACCTCGTCAACCCGGGGCCTAGGGAGCCCGAGAAGCGAGCCGGGGCCTACCTCCTGTCTAGGAGGGCTGAGGTAAAGAGGAGGAACCTAGCGCTTATAAAGCCCAACGCCGAGGCTCTCCTGGCGGCATTTCCCCAGACGCTGTATGTCCGCCACATGCCCATCGCCCTTGTAGAGACTGGTTGTGACGATTTAAAGCTGGCGGAGAGACTGCTGGCCAGGGGTGTTAAGACAGTGCCGGGTAGGTTCTTCAAAGCGTCACGCGCCGTCAGAATAGGACTCGGCATAGAGGAGCCGGAGCGCTTCCTTGAGGCTTTAAGAATCCTTAGGGAGGAGTGGTGTTGAGGCGGGTTGACTGCTAATCCTCAGCTTACAAACGGCGCATATCTCGCCACTTGTGGGCTCTCCGCAGATCCCGCATCTCCGTAGCTGGTCTAACTTGTCTTTGCCGTATTTCAGATTGAAGGCTACTATGCCGCCTATTAGTCTCAAGTCAAAGTCGGGGTCTCTCCCCCTGGTTGCCCGGATCATTTCATAAACTTCTATG